>CAYWRB010000069.1:0-7896 GCA_964460025.1 uncultured Hungatella sp. | reverse complement strand
AATAAAATAGCAAATTATATTATATTAAGGAGGAGTTCACATGACAATCAAGGAAAAATATGAGGTGGCAAGGGAAGCGTATAAGGGTATGGGAGTGGATACGGACGGGGCTTTGGAGGCTCTTAAGAAGATTCCGGTTTCCATGCACTGCTGGCAGGGGGATGACGTGGTAGGCTTTGACGGGGCGGGTGCGCTGTCAGGGGGTATTCAGACTACGGGGAATTATCCGGGGAAGGCTACGACACCGGAAGAATTGATGGCGGATATTGACAAAGCGTTAAGCCTGATTCCGGGAAAACACCGCATCAATCTTCATGCAAGCTATGCTATTTTTGAGGACGGGCAGGCAGTGGACAGAGACAAGATTGAGCCGAAGCATTTTGCGAAGTGGGTGGAGTTTGCCAAGGAGAGAGGTTTGGGGATTGATTTTAATCCGACTTGTTTCTCTCATCCCAAGGCGGAGAATGGGACTTTGTCCAGCGAGATTCCGGAGGTTCGGAAGTTCTGGATTGACCACTGCAAGGCATGCTTAAAGATTTCCGAATATATTGCAACGGAGCTGGGAAATCCGGTGACTATGAATATCTGGATTCCCGATGGGTTTAAGGATATTCCGGCGGACCGGACGGCACCCAGGGCCAGACTGAAGGATTCTCTGGATCAGATTATTTCTATTGGGTATGACAGAAGTAAAGTGTATGTGGCGGTGGAGTCCAAGGTGTTTGGAATCGGTATGGAAAGCTATACTGTGGGTTCCCATGAGTTTTATATGAATTATGCGGCGAAGAATGACCTTCTGTGTCTGTTGGACAACGGGCATTATCATCCGACGGAAGTGGTTTCCGATAAGATTCCGTCTATGCTTCTGTTCTTTGACAAGGTGGCTCTTCATGTGACAATGTCCGTGCGCTGGGACAGCGACCATGTGGTATTGTTTGATGATGAGACAAGGGAGATTGCAAAGGAGATTGTGAGAAACGGCGCAGACCGGGTGCTTCTGGCTCTTGACTTCTTTGACGCCAGCATTAACCGTATTTCTGCTTGGGTCGTAGGTATGAGAAATATGCAGAAGGCTCTGCTGTTTGCACTTTTACAGCCCAATAAGGAGATGGCAAAGCTGCAGGAGGAAAGAAATTTCACCAAGATGATGATGGTATCGGAGGAATTGAAATGCTATCCCTTTGGTGATGTGTGGAATTATTTCTGTGAGTTAAATGGGGTTCCGGCAAAGGAAGACTGGTTTGAGGAAGTTCTGGCTTATGAGAAGGATGTTTTGAGTAAGAGACAGTAGCAGCCAGTGCGGAATGCGGCGGCAGGAAGATGGGAAGGAATGTCCGGGCAGGCTGCAGGCAGGAAAATAAGAATAAACATGAATAGGAGAAGGAAAGGCAGGATAAATATATGAAAGTTTTAGAGGCAGGATTTGTCCAGGGATTTATCCGGATGTGTGATGACGGATTTAAGCAGAATTGGCATGAGAGAAACGGCGGAAATTTAAGCTACCGTATAAAGGAAGAGGAAGTGGAGTCCGTAAAGGAGGAGCTGTCCTACGACAATCCATGGCAGGCAATCGGAACCAGTGTTCCTCAGCTGGCAGGAGAGTATTTCCTGGTAACCGGCAGCGGGAAATATTTCCGCAACGTGATTTTAGACGCGGCCGCAAATATCTGTATCATTGAGGTGGACGGCAAGGGTGAGAATTTCCGCATCTGCTGGGGATTGGTAAACGGCGGAAGACCTACCAGCGAGCTGCCGTCTCACCTGATGAATCATGAGGTGAAGAAGATTGCTACCAACGGAAAACACAGGGTTATCTATCATGCCCATCCTACCAATACCATTGCATTGACCTTTGTGCTTCCTCTGGAGGATAAAGTGTTTACAAGGGAGCTTTGGGAGATGGCTACGGAGTGTCCGGTGGTGTTCCCGGACGGCGTCGGTGTGGTAGGCTGGATGGTGCCTGGCGGACGGGATATTGCAGTGGCTACCAGCGAACTGATGAAGAAGTATGACGTGGCAATCTGGGCACATCACGGCATGTTCTGTTCCGGGGAGGATTTTGACCTGACCTTTGGCTTGATGCATACGGTGGAGAAATCTGCTGAGATTCTGGTGAAGGTGCTGTCTATCCGTCCGGATAAGCTGCAGACCATTTCTCCGCAGAATTTCAGGGATTTGGCTGTGGACTTTAAGGTGACATTGCCGGAAGAATTTTTGTATGAGAAATAAGAATAAGCAGGCGGAGACGATATGCCATCAGACGAAAAGAAGCTAAACATGAATCTTTTTGACCAGCTTACATTAGTCGAAAGAATAGAGAGAAGTTTAGAAAATGGCGGTGTAGATGGGGTAAAAACTGAAATTGAAATCATAAAAAAGAAAATCAATAGAAAGCTGTATCAACAGCCGCCAATAAAAAGTGAATGATTAGTAACCTTAGAGAGTACCAAGAATTTTTTGGTACTCTCTTTTGTTTTCTTACTATAAAGCAGTCAGCTTCTTTTTATAAAGAATGTGATGCCAGCCATTGGAAACGGGTAACTGCTTTTCCGTTCAAGAGAACCGGCTGGCCGTCAAAATCGTAATTTTCTTTGTCAGCCAGACCCAGTGTCCAGCATCCGTGATTGACCATCTTAAAGGGAGGGCGGTCGTCAATGTAAGTGAGATGGACATCTGCGGCACCGGCATTTTTTAATCTCTTATATGTGGGAACAGAGGTTTCTTCAGGATTTACCACGCTGTCGGTCATGGCGTGAAGCATCCAGATAGGGATATGGCAGATAGATAAGAGGGCCTCCTCTGTGATGGTTTCATCGTAGAGGGCTTCACACATGGGGTAGGCGGCTGCGAAATAATGGGGGTAATCAATCAGCATTCTCATTGTCATGAATCCGCCGTTTGAGCATCCGCCGATATAAATTCGTTTACGGTCAACCTTGTGGTTTTCTGCAAATTCGTCAATCAGTGCTTTCAAGGCAAGGACATACATGCTTTTTCCGGTACGCCCATAGGTGTGGGAACCGTCGTCCATCCACATGGTGGGGCATTGGGGCACCAGCACCCATGCGGTGCCGAAATATTCCTGTACCTTCTTGGAGGACAGGGCCACCACCTCATTGCCCATGTAGGCAATTCGTGGGTCAGTGCCTCCTTCTCCGGCACCGTGGAGCCAGATAATCAGAGGCCGGCTGCCTTCTTTCCGGGGCGTGTAAAAGCCATATTTCAGCGGCAGTTTTTTATAAGAAGAGACGCCGTGGTTCCATCGTTCTGTCTGGGGGCAGAGAATGTCTCCCGGTTCGTCAAATACCATTCCGGCCATGCCGCCAAATTCTTTTGTCTGTGTTACACGGAAAATACAATCTACAAATTTGCTGTGCTCTAAAGAACCAACGATGGTTTTTGAGAGGACATCATTCATATCAAGTTCCAGGGTGACAAACCTGCTTTTCCGCACAGGTTCTCCCTCTCTGGTAGAGGGGTATGCCGCCAGAACAGTTCGGTAGCCTGCAGATTTTTTCAGCTCCTTCTCATACCACACATGGCGGGAATAAACAATGTCGCCGTGTTCGTCTCTTCGCTCCGTATATACGGAGAAACAGTCCTCTTTTATATCCAGCAAATCCACTTCCTCGGGAAGATGAAGAATCAGCCGTCTTACCTGTGTGCCAAATTCATTAATATACCATTCCATATCATAGGAATACATACCATACCTCCTTATTTTTGAGAGTGCTCTGCAAACCGTATTTTCAAGTCCTCTCTTTTTGCATGCTTTTGAGAAAGAGAGGGTATATCCTTACCAGTCAAACACTCGGCCTGCCTGTTTTTCTTCCATTTTGTAATAGGTGCCTTCTGTGATGGGAAGAGCTGTCTTTTTACCGGTTATAATCAGAATCCAGTCCTCCTTTGGGCCGGCAGTGGGAGCGCATACGCAGATATTTCCCTCTGTTACAGGGACGGTATCCGGCTGTGTCTTATGATAGGTTCCGTCTTTTGGATTCCACCACCAGACGTATGCCTGATTTTCGGAGAGACAGAGAGAGTCTGATTTCAGGACGCCGTTTCCGCCGCTGGGAAAGTATGCGCACAGAAATCTGCCTTCCGGGTTTACACATGCCTGGATATGATGGTTCATGTCTTCATCCTCCGTTTCCTGCAGGACGGATTCCTGGGACGGCAGGCAGGTCATGATATGCAGGGACTCCATAAAATCTCTCAGATATTTCATCTGCTGCGACCCTTGGGAATCCAGCGCCTCAAACCAGCTGACCTTCAAGACGGAGGTCCGCTCTTTTTCCGAGACGCTGCACCAGACGCAGGAATGGCCGTAGGTATGTCCGAATGACCCGGACAGTAAGCTCCAGTAGGCCCGCTTGCGGACCATCCAGGTATCGTGGAAGGAATCGCCGGTAGGCGGCCATGAGGTGGGCATCAGCTCATAGGCAGGTTCTCCGTCCCATACCGGCCGGATATGGGACCGGTTATATTCCTTTTTCACAAGTTGGTAGTTTTTGGCTATGAGGCCGTGACCGGACTGCAGCATGACAAAACGTATCCAGGGTTCATTTTCGTCCCAGTAGGACAGGGAGGAGCATTCCCCGGTCTGCCGTTCATGACATGCATGATAGGTGATGAGAAGTTCATCCCATACCGGACTTGGGGTGCGGGAATCTGCAAATTTTCCGGTAAGTCCTTTTGCCAGTCCTTCTGCCATGGAGCGCCATACATTTTTGTAGTCAACACCTTTATGGATGGGCTGCCGGTCACCTCCTAAGCACCAGAGAATATGGTTCTTTTCCTTGTAGCGGTTACCAATCCACTGTCCGTACCGGTATGCATTTTCCTCCGTGACGGTTTTGGAAAATGTTTTCCCGGCCCAGTTGTCTCCCACAATCAGCTGTCCCCATGCCGGGAGAAGCAGGACGTAAAAGCCATAGGCTTCGGCTGTGTCCAGAATCCAGTCCAGGTATTTAAAATAGGCTTCGTTGGGGGTATCAAGACAATCGTTGAGAAGAGCTTTTTCACCGGCAGGGGTTCTCATGTCCACATCCATCTCAGGGTCAAGAGCTACAATCTGCAGCACCGTAAATCCCTGGCTTTTCCGTTTCTGCATCAGATATGTGACATCGTCCCATTTCATACGCTGTGGCATGGTCCACACGGTGTCAGCCAGCCAGACAAAGGGTGTGCCGTCGCTTTTGACGAAGTAGCGCCCATTTTCAGATATTTTTAACTTTTCCATTGGTTCGTATTTCCTTTCTGTTTTTGGTATAGGCTTTGATTTCTTTGTCATATATGAGTATAGCATTACAATAATTAAAATTCAACTGAAAAATTCAATAAAATTTATTTAATTATTAAGACAGGGTGATAATTATAGCTTAGAAATGGGCTGATAGTGACGCCGATTCATGACGCTTACCTGAGAGGAAGGCAATGGTTTAATAAATGCTTTACACCATTTCGTCTATCCTCTATAATAAAGGAAGTAATTACGTTGCCATAAAGGAGAATTTACATGATAAAAGAACAAAGAATAGATGAATTTTTAGAAATCTTAAGTTCCAAACAGCCGGTTCCCGGCGGCGGCGGAGCATCTGCCCTGGCTGGTGGTCTGGCATCTGCTCTGGGACTGATGGTGGGAAATCTGACAGTGGGCAAGAAGAAATATGCGGATGTGGAAGAAGACGTACAGGACATGATGAGGCGGTTGGAACAGCTTCAGAAGGATATGGTCTGCCTGGCAGACCGGGATGCAGAAGTTTTTGCTCCTCTGGCAGCAGCCTATGGCCTTCCTTCCGGTACGGAGGAAGAAAGGGCCCATAAGGAAGAAGTGATGGAGAAGCACCTGCTGGCAGCAAGCATGGTTCCTATGGAGATTATGGAAAAAGCATATGAGATGCTTGAGATATTGGACGGGCTTGAGCAGAAGGGAAGCGTTATGGCTGTCAGTGATGTGGGGGTGGCGGTGCAATTTGCACGGACTGCCCTGACCGGGGCTGTGATGAACGTATATATCAATACGAAATCCATGAAGGACGGCAATAAGGCGAAGGAGCTGAATCAGAAAGCCGATGAACTGATGGAAAAAGGAACGAAGCAAGCAGACCATATTTATGGCAGGGTGCAGGCGCGTCTGAGAAGAGTTTGAAAGAGAAACGTTCGGATAGGTCTGTGACCGTACGAAGACACAGCGGCTGTGGGTATAATACAAGAATATGAGAGGACATGGCATGAGAATATTAAGAGGAGCAGAGGTATCTGCAAAGATAAAGGAGCAGGTTAGCCGGGATTTGAAGAAACTGCAGGAGAAAAAACCAGGCTTTGTGCCTGTGCTTGCCATTGTACGGGTGGGAGAGAATCCGGATGATATGTCTTATGAGCGAGGAGCCATAAAGAAGATGGAAAACTTTGGCCTGCAGGCCAAGTCCTATAGCTTTCCACAGGACATCAGCAATGAGGAGTTTAAGGCCAGATTTAGGGAAATCAATGAAAATCCGGATGTGACGGGGATTTTGCTGTTAAAGCCTCTTCCAAAGCAGATTCAGGAGAAAGAGATTGACAGTATGATTCTGCCAAAAAAGGATCTGGACGGTATCTCTCCGGTAAATATGGCGAAGGTATTTATGGGAGACAGCACAGGATTTGCCCCCTGTACGGCGGAGGCGGTGGTTGAGGTGCTGAAAGCCAATGAGATTCCCATTGCAGGAAAAAGAGTGACAATTGTAGGACGAAGCCTGATTGTGGGAAAACCGCTGTCTATGCTGATGATGAAGGAAAACGGAACAGTGACTGTGTGCCATACCAAGACCATGGATCTTGCGGGAACCTGCAGGCAGGCGGAAATTCTTGTGGCGGCTGCCGGAAAGGCAAAGATGTTAAAGGAGGAGCATGTGGGACAGGATGCCGTGGTTATCGATGTGGGTATCCATGTGGATGATGACGGGAAAATGTGTGGGGACGTGGATTTTGATTCTATAAAGGACAGGGCATCAGCAGCCACGCCGGTTCCCGGAGGGGTAGGTGCCGTGACGACGGCGGTATTGGCAAAGCATCTGGTACAGGCAGGGATGCTGATGACAGAAGAATAAGAAATGTTATATCATCTCACAAATCCGGGTACAAGGACATTTCAAGAGTACTCAAAGAAAGGCTAGGGCTATAGGAAAGGACGGATAGGAAAAGGATGGGGAAGAAAATCACAACAGGAGAAGAGAAAATTGTGTTTCTCACCAGCAGCCCGGATGCATCTTATCAGGTGGATGGGAAATGGGTGACAGGGCCATTTACGGATAAGAACGGATTTTTGGAACGATTCCGCAGCGCGTGTTCTTCCAGCCCCCGGGTGCTTATGATTACGGCGACTCCGGATGAGGAAGAGAAGAACCAGGAGATGAGCCAGTATTTTACCCGGGTATTTGCGGCCAGTCGCATAGAGGTACAGGCTATGGAACTGGTGGAGAGAAGTACGGCGGACAGGCTGGAGGAGTGGATGGGAACCAGCGACGTGATAATTTTGGGAGGCGGGCATGTGCCTACTCAGAACCGATTTTTTAAAGAGCTTGGGCTGAGAGAGAAGATTCGGAATTTTAGAGGAGTTATCATGGGAATCAGTGCGGGAAGCATGAATTGTGCGGATACGGTCTATGCTCAGCCGGAGCTTGCAGGAGAGGCAGTTGATCCGGAGTATCAGAAGTTTATCAGGGGACTGGGACTGACAAAACAGAATATATTGCCTCATTATCAGATGGTAAAAGACTATACCCTGGACGGCCTGCGGCTAATGGATGAGATTACTTATGCGGACAGTGCAGGGAGAGAATTTTACGCACTGGAGGATGGCAGTTATATTTTGTGTGCCCATGGGAAAGAAATTCTGTATGGAAATGCATACCG
>CAYWRB010000068.1:0-9957 GCA_964460025.1 uncultured Hungatella sp. | reverse complement strand
CAGAAAGCATGAAGAAAGCAGAACCGAAGGCAGAAGCCGGAATCCGGACGGACAGCGAGCCCCAGATGAAGACGGAAGCGGGCCAGGAGACAGAAACAAGTTCCGACCATTAGCAGCTATAAAATAACAAGAAGAGGAGAAGAATTATGGATTCAATTTTGGCGGCAACCATGGGTGCGGTAGGCACAATGCTGGGATTAGCATTTTTAGGAATAGGGATTGGCCTTGGGATTATGGGAGCCAGGGTGGCGGAGGCCATCGGGCGCAATCCGGAGACAAAAAGCGATGTGGTGCAGGGAGTGATGATTGTAGCCATTGTTCTGGCGGTGCTTCTGCTGATCCTGTTTGCTTTTGTATTCCTTCTGCTGTTCTTTAATCCTTTAACCGTATAACTGTAAGGAGACAACGATGCCCATTATATTAGGAATTGTGTTCATCATTATGGTGGTGATGAACGGAGCGCTGTTTTACATGCTGACCACAGCGGTTTCACTGGCCAGGAAACAGGTAGATGCCTGTTTTTTGAAAGAACTGGAAGACTACGGCGGTTACCTGCAGGACAGAGAGGAAGAGAGCAGAGCCCTGGAGGAAGAAAAACAGAGGCTTCAAAAAGACATTGCCTCTATGGAGGGAGTCATACTTTCCCTTAAGACTTCACCCTTCTACGCGCCAAGGCCGGTTTCAAGGGAACTGTACGTACCTACGGCCAGATATATTGACAACGAGTTTTTTGACAACCATAAACTGGTCAATGATATGATGAAAAATATGGACCTGATGCAGATTGTAAAGGATATCCGGGGGAAATACCGGTATCAGGGAGATATGGAGGAATATGACTGTGCCAGGAGGCTTTTAGAGTTTCTGGGAATGAATACCACCTACGAGCTCTGCACCATCCCTCCCCGGGACCAGCTGGCATTTTTAAAACAGTATCTGACAGGAAAGGAAGGGGAATTTCTGGAACGTTTTCTGGGAGTATTGGGGGAGGATGAGGAATTTGACGTCCTGAACTTCAGAACGTTTATCAGAGAGATCCGCACGCTGCAGGATCCCAATATGTATATCCGCACAGGAGAGCGGGAAGCAGATTATTCCATGGAAGATAAGTACCTGGTGCATCAGTATGACAGCAACATATCGGAGGGCCTGAGGATTATCTACCAGAATCAGTCTTTTGACTTCAGTATCTATCGACTAAGGAGCAGGAAATGAGTACATATATTGAGAATCTGGTTAATGCAAAGCTTAAAAATATGAAAACCCTGTCCAGCATGTATGAGATCGGTCATGTGCGGAAGGTAAGGGACTACATTCTGGAAGTATCAGGAATGGAATCCGTAGGGTTTTATGAGAGAGTGGTGGTTGCCGACCACTCCGTAGGATATGTGACAGCCATAGGAAAGAATTCGGTAACCGTGGCGCTTCTGCAGCAGAACGGGTCCATCTATGTGGGGGATGAAGTCACATCAACCGGTTTTGATTTCTGCGCCATGTACAGCCCGCTGTGCATGGGCCATATGATCAATATCTTTGGTGAAGATTTGATTTTGAATGAAAAATTTGAAAGGCTGAGTCCGGTTCCCATCGAGACCCCTCCCATTCCCATTATGGAGAGAGGCACGGTGAACAGGCCGCTGTATACAGGGATTGCGGGCATTGACCTGATCTATCCCATCGGCTTTGGGCAGAGGCAGCTGATTATCGGGGACAAGAAGACAGGAAAGACCCAGATCGCTCTGGATACCATTGTCAATCAGAAAAACAGAAATGTGATCTGTATCTATGTGGCAGTGGATAAACCTAAAAAACTGGTGAAGGAATTGTACAACGATCTGATGCGGAAAGGCGCCATGGAATATACCCTGATTCTGGCTACCTTTCATGATGATGCACCGCCGGTTTCCTTCTTTACTCCTTATGCGGCCCTGTCCATTGCAGAGTCTTATATGCGGCAGGGAAGGGATGTTCTTGTGATCCTTGACGACTTGAAAGCCCATGCGGACTGTCATAGGGAGATCAGCCTGCTTGCAGGAAAAGTGCCTGGACGAGACGCATATCCGCCGGATATTTTTTATACCCATTCCCGTATGCTGGAGAAGGGATGCCAGCACAAGGACGGCGGTTCCATCACCATACTTCCCATTGTGGAGACAAAGGGAGGCAATATTACGGACTACATTTCCACCAATATTATCTCCATCACGGACGGGCAGCTGGTGCTGTCACGGAAGAATTTTGAGGCAGGGCAGAAACCGGCCATCAATTACGGGCTTTCCGTGTCCAGACTGGGAGGAGCAGTCCAGGAGCCTGCCATGAAAAAGCTGGGAGCCAGAGTCAGGAGAGAATTTTTAAGCTACCTGGAAAGCAAAGAGGTTTATCAGCTGGCCAATATGGAAGAGATGAGCCAGGAGATGAGAGACCGGTTCGCAGAAGGAAAAGAACTGGAGGACCGTCTGATGCAGTATAAATACTCTCCCAGAAGCCGGGAAGAGATCATTGACATGTTTTCTGAGGCGGTAGGTGAAAGCGTATGAGTCTGAAAAATGTGGTAAAAGTTATGAATTTTCATTCCCTGCTTCGGGTGGACCGCTCCCGGAAAAAGGCAAAAAAATACTCCCAGATGGAACAGATGGTTCTGGAAATGCTGGACAATATTTTAAATAACCGAAATATTCTTCTGGATGTAAAGGCCCTTCAGATGCGGCCGGAGATGCCGGAGCTGCAGATCTATATGGGAAGCGATCTGGGATTCTGCGGGAATCTGAACAATCTGGTGCGACGGGCTGCCATGGATGAGAAGAGGAGACGCCGGACCATCATCATAGGGAGAAAGATGAACTGGCTGAGGGATAAGAATACCCTGATCTACCAGACGAGGGAGGAATTTTCGAAGGATCATCAGCCGGTGATGAATATTCTGTCAGAAGGGCTTCGGAAGAAGCAGTTTTCCGGGATTCGCCTGATATACAACCATTACCGCAATTCCTCAGAGGTGGAATTTGTCAATAAGGTGATTTTTCCCATGCCGAAGGGACTTCTTGGAAACGAGGTCTATACGGAGGATTTTGTGGCGGAAGGAGACCTGCAGAGCCTGCTTTTGGATCTGACAGAACTGTATCTCCAGTATGAGGTGGAGATTGCCAGCGAGGTCAGTCTGGCGGCGGAGAATATTACCAGGCAGAACATTACCACGGAATCTCTGAAGAAGATTGACGAGAGGGAAGAGGAAGCCATGTATGCGGCCAGGAGAGAACTAAAGGATAAGGAGTTTGCCAAGGTCCTGGATAACTTTACCAAATTGAACCATTATTAGGAGGCACAGACAATGGAAGAGTTAGTGGGAAAAGTCATTGCAGTATCGGAGTTGAATGTCCACATTCTGGTGGAGGAGGGGAAGATACATTTTCATGACATTCTGTATGCCTCTGTCAATGGCGCCAGAGTGTGTTTTGAGGTGGCGGAGGAAGACGGCAATGTGGTGTCGGCCATTCCCCTTCACAGCATTATGGGACTGAAAAAAGGCACAGAAGTATACAAGCTGGAGGACAGCCTTTCCATGCAGTATAACGATGAATTGCTGGGCAAGGTGTTCGATGCCTACGGTGAGCTGATGGATGACAATGTAATCGAAAAGAGAGAGAGAAGAAGTATCTATGATCGTATGATCTCCATGGAGGAAATCAATGTCAACGGCGGAAGCCTGTGGACGGGAATCAAGGTTCTGGACTTTTTTGCACCCATGCAGAAAGGGTTTAAAATGGGGCTTTTAGGAGGCGCAGGCGTAGGAAAAACCGTATTGATTAAAGAACTGATCAACAACGTCTATAAGGCTCTGCAGTCAAATTCCGTTTTCGTAGGGGTGGGAGAACGTTCCAGAGAGGGACGGGAACTGTATGACGAGATGAAGGAATCCGGGCTTTTGGATAAGATAGGCATTGTCTTCGGACAGATGGGAGAGAATTCCTCTGCACGTTCCAAGGCAATCTTTAGCGGCCTCACCGCTGCGGAATACTTAAGAGACCAGAAAGGCCAGGATGTGCTGCTGTTTGTGGACAATATCTACCGTTATGTCCAGGCCATCTCAGAGATCAATGCGGAGCTTGCCAGAGTGCCTATTGAGAACGGATATCCGGCCAATATCGCTTCGGCCATCAGCCAGGTGGAGGAAAGGATCAATTCTACGGCAGAAGGTTCCATCACCTCATTTCAGGCCATCTATATTCCGGCAGATGACCTGACCGATGCGGCGGTTCAAACCATACAGTCCCATCTGGACGGACAGATTGTGCTGGACCGTAAGGTGGCGGAAAAAGGGCTGTATCCGGCGGTAGATGTGTTTAACACCACCAGCAAGCTGATCGATATAGAAAAGATTGGGGAGAAGCACTACCGGCTGGTGGAGGCGACGCTGAAATACTACTCCCGGTACCGCGACCTGGAGGAGATCATTGCGGTTTTAGGAATTGAAGAATTGTCGGAGGAAGATACCAGGATTTTCTACCGGACCAGAAAGCTGAGAAATTACTTTACCCAGCCCATGTTCGTGGCGGAGCAGTTTACCGGCATACCCGGGGCTTTTGTAGAGATAGACGACATCCTGACCGATGTGGAGAATATTTTAAACGGTACTTATGACGATGTAGATGAATCAAGATTTTCCTATATCGGAAGAATTGAATTCTGATATGGAAAGAAAGCCCGGAGGGAAAGAATGGAAGAAAACAGAGAAGGCAGGATTCTGGTCAGAATATGCGGCAGGAATCATGGCCTGGAAGAATACGAGCAGGTAAATTTTGTACGTATAATCAGCAAGCGGTATACCTTGCTGATTATGGCGGATTATCTGCCTGTAATCGGAGAGGTGGAAGGCTCCGTATTCTTCCGCACGGCCGAGAGGGAATACCAGAAGTGCCAGATTAAAGGCTATTTTATGCACAAAAACAATGAGTTTTCTTTGATGCTGAAACAGGAAGGGCAGGAGGAGGCAGAGCATGAGTAATTATATCCTGTATCCTGTGCTGGAGCTGAAAGGATATATTTTTTCTACGGTGGCCCTGTTGTTTGTCCTGACCATGGCGGTGGTATTTATCATGGGAAAGAAAGGGAAAAACCTGGAGGAATTTCAGTGGCACAGAGTATTTCTGGGACGGACAAAGACAGAACTTCTTTATATGGCTCTGGGGATTTCCCAGATCTGTTATGTATTTTCTGCCGTCTTTTCTTTTTCCTCCATAGGAATTGTGCAGATTGCGGCGCTGCTTATTCTGTGTGCGGTGAGAGCAGCCCTGTTAAGATCCCCGGGAGGGGCGGCCGGAGAGATGTTTTTCTGCGGTATGGAAGGAATCGGACTGCTGGCAGGAAATCTGCTGGCAGATTATATGAGGGAGACAGGCATGGATACCTACATCTTCCTTATATGGCTTCTGCTCAGCCTGTTCCTGATGCAGTACAGCCTGTATTATTTTATGAAAAGCTTGGAAAGGATGTTGCGCCGGCATGGGAGAACGGGGAAGGTCCAGAAAAAAACAGAATAGACGAAAAAGGAAACCGGTGCTGGTTTCTTTTGCTGCGGCTGTCACGGCTGTCATAGCCATCGTCAGCGCGGTGGCGGCTTTAAGAGGGCGGGATACCTATAAGACAGACCAGCCGGTATATACCTGCATCAACGGCGCCGCCTTTCAGTGGGAACAGGGAGCGTATCTGCTTCACACCAAAGAGGGTACCACATTGCGGGAAGGAAAAGACAGACAGAAGATTGAAAGGTATCCTCTGATTGGAAAGGAAGACGGTTCGATCATCATGCAGAGGAGCGGGTCCTGGAACAGGACGGAGGATGAAAGCTTTTTAAGGGTTGATTATTTTACGGTTATCAGCCGGGATGAACAGGGCGTGGTTATCCGGAGAGATAAAAAAGAGCGGCGGGATATTTCCGGATTTATCTATGACAATGAGGATACCTATATTTTTTTAGAGCCAGTTACACTGACCTACAATCAGCAGACCGTAGAACTGGAACCTTTAACTATTGTCCAGGCCAATTATATGGGATCCATCCAGATCTTCGGGCCTCACATGGAGCCGCTGTTTGAATATCTGACAGAGGAGGAAGTGAGGGCTCAGTTTGCCGATGGCAAACGGGTCAATCTGGCAACCGATACATATTTTAAAAAGAACGGCGAGTGGAGGCTTTTGTTTATGCCTCTGGAAGCATTGCAGAGCATAGAATAGGAGGGCCGTGAGATGAAGTTTGGAAAAGAGTTTATAAAGGTCGTATCATTTGCGGCTGTGATTATATGTGCGCTGCTGGCGGTACAGTGGTATCAGATGGAATGCATGACCCATCTGAGGGAGGAAGTATATGTAGTAGGAAGTTCCGAACTTTCTAAGAATCTGGTAAAGGGAAGCGGGCCGGAACAGAAAGAATATCAGCTGAAAAAGGTATCCAGGGACGAGCCTGTTTACCGGAGAGGCTCCAATCTGTATGTGGGGCAGGGAAAAGACAAGATTGAAGGGGATTTTCCCTTTTTTACCAATGACGGAAATGCAGTGATGATTATGAAGGACGACCCGGTGCTTCTGGACCAGGATTTTCAAGAGGCCAGGACATTTCAGGGCATGTATGTCAGTGACGGATTGACATTTAATTTCGACAGGTCCCAGGCCGATGAAGGCAGCTTTTTATTTTTGAAGCTGGATAACGGCCTGTTTATGAATACACAAACCATCCATTTTGATTTTCCTGGAGGAACCAGGGATGTGCGTATGAACGGCATCTTTTATTTTGGAACGGACGGGGTCCGGTATTATAAAGTGGAAGGGGAAAAGGGGACTCTTGTTTACGGGGAACTGCCTACCACCAAGATGATGAAGGTGACCATCGGAGACGTAACCGTAAGTTATGAGCAGCTTCTGGAACTTTTGGGTATTATTTCCGTAGGAAAAGAGGTCCAGCCGGCAGTGCCGGAGAAAAAGGAGGAGCCCTCTTTTGAGGAGATCGAACCGGAGACGGCGGAGGCTTCCACGAACCCTGAAGGGGAAGAAGAGCAGGAGAAGGAAAAAAACCAGAAAGAGCAGGAGTCAGAGGCTCAGGAAAGCCGAAATACCACACCTCAGGCACCGGCACCGGCCCAGCGTCCCGAAGGATGGGGAGACAGGGACAAAGACAGCGATGCCTATAATCAGGGACAGAAGGATGGAATTCCGGATCAGCTTCCTGACGGATGGAGCCACGGACGGGGAGACGATCTTGACGACTGGGGAAGCTCCGGCAGCCAGGGAAACTCCGGCAATGATTTCGGTAGCGGTTCCGGAAGCGGCTCCGGCAGTACATCCGGAAGCGGATCGGGAAGCAGTTCAGGAAGCGGCTCCGGAAGTACGTCAGGAAACGGTTCCGGAAATACATCGGGAGACAGCTCAGGAAGCGGTACGGAGAACGGTTCAGGAGGAAACACCGAGGGAAACCAGCCGGGAGGCAGCGGTTCAGGCTCTTCCTCCGGCTCAGGAAACAACGGAGGCAGCGGATCATCTGAGGGTTCCGGAAGCGGAGGAGGAGACTCTGAAAATCAGGGAGGAGCCATCCCGGAGATTCCGTTCCAGTATCCTACGGCCACACTTACGGGCCTGACCACCGATGTGTACAGCATGGACGGACTGCTGACCATTACGGATCCTGCTTTCGTGGCAAAGAGGGTGGTTCTGGAGCTTTACTGGCAGCCGGAGAATGAAGACGGAACACCGAAAAAGGATTCTTCCAATCCGAAGGATTATGAACTGATGTATCGTAAGACCTTCCGGGGACAGGGAGACGTCCATATTGACAACCTTCCGCCGGACACGGTTATCTATGCCCGGGGCCTGATCTACTACACAAAGGATGGAAAGACGGAGAATCAGGTATTTTATGAGGGATTTGAGCAGAGGCTTAAGACGCTGAGCCTTGATTATGTGGATGATCTGTATTTTGAATTTATGGAATCCCAGCCTGATATGGTTCTTCTGCCCTATCAGATTAAGGTTTATCAGGTGGCTATCAGCGGCCCCAATGCCAATGTGTTAGACAAGATCGGCGCCATAAAGATTAATCTGACAGCAAAAAGCGGTCCCAGCACGGGAGAGAAGTTTACCCTCCAGATGGGGCTTGGAGATGCCAAAAACAATTATTTCTATCAGAAAGACCGGGAAAAGAGACCGGTGTGGGTGTCAGAGAAGGTGGATCTTCCTGCCAACACGGAATATGAATATACCATAGATATTCTGGATATGTTTAACAATCCCTTTACCAGGGTGGCAGAGGGGTATATGGATAACACCATAAATCAGGAAGAAAACAAGAGTTTAAATTGTTGTCCAAAATCAGGCAGCTACTACACCCCTGCCGGATATACCAGAACCTGTAAGACCGTTCCCACCGTAGCCATGCATCAGAGAGGCTTTGACGACGGGGAGAAGAATATCAACCGGGTGCGGTATGAGTTAAGCTTTACGGATACCTATGGAGCATATGCAGGATTGGAGGACAGCTATTATATTCAGGTTTTTGAGGACGGGGATTCCTCCCATGAAAGACCTGTTACGTTTCAGACACCAGATGATAACGGCAGCCTGAGATCGGTGACTACTCTTCCTATCAGGAAGGAAAATCTGCAGGGAACAGCGTCACAGTATGACATTTTGGAACTGACTGCGGGAAAGATCTATGAGTTTGTCATATACGGAGATTACGACCTTCAGGATGAACAGGGAATCTGTCGGAAACGGATCGTCGGCAGCCAGCGGTTCTCCACCATCAGCTTAAGCACCTATGGGCGCGTATCTTATAATTTGACCAGCAGCCATATACGGATGACGGATCCCAATGGCCTTGAGTGGGAGAATGCAACGGCACAGGAAGTCACTATGGGCATAAACTGGGATCAGACCAAAGATACTCTGGTGGAACTTTATATGGACAGAGCTGATATTGAGGTAATAGAAACCAGAAGCAAAAAGAGGATCCTGAGCGGAACCATGACGAAAGCAGCCATGGAGAAGGTGATCTTTCAGGGAGAAGGCGGATCGGATGAAAGAACATACAGCTTCGAACTGGATCAGCTGATACCAGGGGTAACAGGGGTGAATCTGCCCAAAGTTACACTTCAGGCGCCGGATTTTGCTCCGGGGGAGACCAGAAGCCTGTGGCAGCTGTTTACCAGTAAGACCGAAGCTTCCAGCCTTGTGTTCCGGTGGGGAAAAGGGGATCTGACATCCATCACCAGTTACCAGATGAATGTAACCACGTGGGCAAGCCAAGGCGGCGTCAACGATCACAATGTGACCAGCCGCAGCACGGCTTATAAACGTCTGGACTTTACCACACTGAAGGAGATGCCCTATATTTCCTATGGGAAAAACTATGACATTCTTACAGTAGGCGACTATGTCCGTGTGTACGGCCTGGAATTCAACGATACGGACAGGGCTATCACAGGAGGAAAAGTCAGAATCGAACTGACAGGTACGAAATCCCAGACCATAGAGTTGGACTATGAGACCCTGAAAGGCGGTTTCCTGGATGAGATCCAGTTTACAGGGCTGACTGTGGGAAGCAAGTATACCATGAGCATCATACCGGAGGTGATACGCCGGGATACCTATGGAAACTGGACCTTATACGACACGGTGCTTCAGACCTTTACCTTTACGGCAGGCGAGGGATTAAGCGGAGAACTGGTTTTTGAGAATATTGATTATCCGCTGGAAGAGAATCCTGAGATAGAAGGAAACTACCAGAAGTCGGATTTCAGCCTTTACAATGCTGCAGGATATGCGGTAGGAACTCCTGACAGCAACGGAATTGTGGCGGATACGGACCGTGCTACCGTATGGGGAGGGGTGACAAGCCCTTATATTCCTGTGACAGAGGGGGATGTCTACTATATCAATAAGACCAAGGAGTCCAGTGCCAGCAATTATACT
>CAYWRB010000067.1:6233-10083 GCA_964460025.1 uncultured Hungatella sp. | reverse complement strand
GGCGTTGTGCTGCGTTACCGCTTCCCTGATAAAATCAGATTCCGGTGCCTGTGGTGTTGTGTTTGTGGTCATTCTGTATATGACCAGGGAAAAGCCATGGCTGCAGACCATAGCCGGCGGATTGGCAGTGATCTGGGAATTGACAGCCTTTCTGGCCTTCATCCCAATCAGATTGCACGATGGAACCAGAGGTAAAAAAGGCTTAAAATACCTGTTCTATGCCTTTTATCCACTGCATTTTCTCCTTTTATACGTGATCCGCAGACATTTTGTCTGACTGCCTTGTTACGACGCAAATATCAGGCACGGAGATTCACCGTTTATGGCTTAACGGGAATTGGAAAACAGGATGGTGATAGAAATGATTTTTGACACACATGCCCATTATGACGATAAGGCTTTTGACCAGGACAGGGATGAACTTTTGTCTGGCCTTAAGGCTCATGGAATCGAAAATGTAGTAAACATAAGCGCCAATATACAGGGAGTAAAGGATACTCTGGAATTGCTGAAGCAATATCCCTTTATCTATGGCGCCGTAGGAGTCCACCCCAGCGAGACAGAGGAGCTGAATGAAGAGCTGATGACCTGGCTGGAAGAAATGGCCGGCCAGCCGAAGGTAGTGGCAGTAGGAGAGATCGGATTGGATTACCACTGGGAGGAGCCGGGAAAAGACATCCAGAAACACTGGTTTGTACGCCAGCTGCAGCTGGCAAGGAAAGTGCATCTTCCGGTGGTGATTCACAGCCGCGATGCTGCGAAGGATACGCTGGATATTATGAAAGAGGAAAAGGCCCAAGAAATCGGGGGCGTCATCCACTGCTTTTCTTATGGGACGGAGATGGCCAGGGAGTACCTGAACATGGGATTTTATCTGGGAATCGGCGGGGTAGTCACATTTACCAATGCAAAAAAGCTGAAAGAGGTTGTAAACATGGCTCCTATGGATCGCATAGTTCTGGAGACAGACTGCCCCTATCTGGCACCGGTACCCAACCGTGGTAAGAGAAACTCTTCCCTGAACCTGCCTTATGTGATAGATGCCATCAGCCAATTAAAAGGAATGCCACCGGAAAAGGTGATAGCAGTGACCGAAGAAAATGCAAAGAAGCTGTACGGACTCTTATGACTGTCCGATGCCAGAAAGGAGTCGCAATATGGCAACCCTGGGAACGCCCAAAGCTACCATTGAAATTATCCAAAAATATGGGTTTACATTTCAGAAAAAGTTTGGCCAGAATTTTCTGATTGATCCCCATGTTATAGAAAAGATCATCCGCGCCGCAGAAATCACGGAGGAAGAATGTGTCCTGGAGATCGGCCCCGGTATAGGAACCATGACTCAGTACCTGGCTGAACATGCCAGACGGGTGGTGGCCGTAGAGATCGATGCCAATTTAATTCCAATTCTTCAGGAAACACTGGCATCCTATGAAAATGTGGTCATTATAAACCAGGATATTCTAAAGATCGATATCTGTGCCCTAGCAGACACTTATAACGACGGAAAACCCATTAAGGTAGTGGCGAATCTTCCTTATTATATCACCACGCCCATTATCATGAAGCTGTTTGAAAGCCAGGTCCCTGTTGATAACATTACGGTCATGGTCCAGAAAGAGGTTGCGGACCGTATGCAGGCAGGGCCGGGAAACAAAGACTATGGCGCGCTATCTCTGGCGGTTCAATATTATGCCCAGCCTTATATTGCCGCCAATGTACCACCCAACTGCTTCATCCCCAGGCCAGGTGTAGGTTCCGCAGTCATTCGCCTGACCCGGCATAAGAATCCGCCGGTTCAGGTAAATGATCCTAATCTTATGTTTCAACTGATCCGCGCTTCCTTTAATCAGAGGCGCAAAACCCTTCAAAATGGTCTTAATAACTCGCCGGACCTTCCTTATTCCAAGGAAACCATTGCGGCAGCCATCGAAAGTCTGGGACTTCCCTCCGCCGTGAGAGGAGAAACCCTGACACTGCAGCAGTTTGCTCAGCTTTCCAACTGCTTGTCTGGCATATCCGATTCCTGATTCCGCTGGTTACTGTGAAGGTCTTGAATTCTTGCCGTAGGTCTGCGCATTTGCTGCGCTGACCGTTCAAATATTAGAAAACAGGCATTTTAGAAAGAGCCGCTTCATCTGCCACAACCGTTACATCATTATGAAGCTGCAGGATAGAGGCAGGCACGTGAGGCGTGACAGGACCGCACAAAGACCGATACAGAATATCCGCCTTGTCCTCTCCGCTTACGATCAGAAGGATCTTCTTCGCTTTCATAATGGTACCGATTCCCATGGTGTAAGCCTGACGCGGAACATCATCCTCTTTCTCAAAGAAACGCTTGTTGGCTTCGATGGTGCTGGCTGTCAGATCCACACAGTGGGTTATTTTCGCAAAATCTTCAGCCGGCTCATTGAAACCGATGTGTCCGTTGTGTCCAAGGCCCAGCAGCTGCAAATCCACACCATTCAGACGATCGAGTACTGCCTCATACCGGAGGCATTCTTTTTCGGCATCCGGTTCCATGCCATTGGGGATGTTGGTGTTCTCCAAATCGATATTCACGTGTTTAAACAGGTTGTTGTACATAAAATAATAGTAACTCTGATCATTATCCCTGGGAAGACCTTTGTACTCGTCTAAGTTGGCAGACCGTACCTGGGAGAAATCCAGATCCCCGTTTTTATATCCTTCCACCAGCCGTTCATATGTTCCGATGGGAGTGGAACCGGTGGCCAGCCCCAGAACACAGTCTGGTTTTAGGATAACCAGGGATGAAATAATATTGGCGGCTTTTCTGCTCATCTCTTTGTAGTCTTTTGCTCTGTAAAGTTTCATAAAATGACACCTCCATAAATAGTAACCATATTTTATCATTTTTTAGTCATACTTTCAATGGGTAACCACATAAGATATATAGCAAAGGGGTGAAAGTATGTCTAATTATCGCAGATTAATATCATACATATACGCATATGAAGGCGGAGTAAAAGGAAAAAATATCGGATTTGCCAAATTAGAGACCAGAAACGGACAGTGCAGGATCCAGGTGAGCGTGAGGAAGGTCTTCATAGGAGGCCAGGATATGGGGGTATTTCTGCTTTCTTCCGGCAGTGAAATATTTCTGGGACGAATATTCCTTCGCAACGGGGCAGGCGAATTCCGAACCAGCGTCGCGGTGGATCATGTGGCTGGCTCCGAACAAAACATTGACCAGTGCTACGGCTTGACAATCCATGGCATGGAGGATTCCTGGCAGAACTATACCACCATCTGGGAGGATGCCGTGGCTCATGCGGCAGAAGTGGAATTGGAGGAGGCTGTTTCCGAGCTGGCAGAAGAGCAGGAGATGAATCAGGTTCCGGAATCTGCAATCAGCGGGAAAAAAATTGAGGAAGTGGTGACAAACCACAAAAGTTCTATTGTAGAAAACATTGAAGCGGAGATTCAGGCTCAGAATCAAATGCAGGAAAAGGCTTCATCCGGCCAGGATATGGAAGAGGAGATGCCCTCAACCTACGTGCAGCCGAGAAAGGAGGAGCCCCAAAAAATCTTGTGGCCCAAGGAAGATGACGCGCAGACAGCAGAAAAGGCGCCTGACCAAGGGCAGCCCATGGGGGAAAAACAGCCGCAGCTGCAGCAGCGGTTTGAGGAGCAGCATCAAGAAGAGCAGCCGGAAAATCAGCCGAAACGGTCACCGCAGGAACAGCTTGAAAAAGAATTGAGCGAAGAAGTGCTGGAGACGCCGAAAGAAAAATCCGAGGAACAGAAAATGCAGGAGAGAGAGGCTCAGAGAGACTTTGGAGAGCAGCAGCGAGAACAGGTGCGGGAACAGCAACAGGAACGACAG
>CAYWRB010000067.1:0-6133 GCA_964460025.1 uncultured Hungatella sp. | reverse complement strand
AGACTTTGGAGAGCAGCAGCGAGAACAGGTGCGGGAACAGCAACAGGAACGACAGCGCGAGCAGACACAGGAACGACAGTGGGAGCAGACGCAAGAACAGCAGCAGGAACGGCAACCGGTTTCATCAGTGGACGCGACTGAATCTCAAGGGGGACAACAGGTCTGGCCGCAGACACAGTCACAGCCTCAGCAAAGAACCCAGCCCCAGCAACGGATGCAATTTCAAACCCAGCCTCGTCAACAGCTATTTCGTGGATACTTTCCCAGAAGACCGGTGCATGGAATACTCCAGCAAGAACAATATTATCAGAAACAACCAGCCTTTTCCATGGAGGCGGCCGACATGATGTCGCCGATACAGCGGCAAGCAGAGCAGCCGATGCAGCAGCAGCCAACGTCGTCGATACAGCAGCAGCCAGAGTCGCCGATACAGCAGCAGCCAACGTCGCCGACACAGCAGCAACCAGAGTCGTCGATACGGCAGCCGGCATCACCGATACAGCAACCAACGTCACCGATGCAGCAGTCAATATCACCAATGCAGCAACCGATGTCACCAATGCAGCAGCAGGCCCAGCCTATGAGGCAGCCGACAAATTGGGAACGGCAGCCGGAGGGGCAAGAAAGAGAGGAGACAAAAGAAGGGACGGATATCGAAACTCTATGGCAGCGTTTTTATAAAACCTACCCGAAAATCCAGGCCTTTGATTATGATGGAAACTGTGAGATTTTAACCATTAAACCACAGGATATCGGTCTTCTTCCCAGAGAAATCTGGACATATGGGAACAATAGCTTCCTGCTTCACGGTTATTATAATCACCGGTACTTGATCTTGGCACGCCTTACAACTCCAAATGGAGGGATCCGATTCCTTCTTGGGGTTCCCGGGCATTACTACAGCAACGAAAAATACATGGCATCCATGTTTGGTTTTCCCAACTTTGTCATGTCAAAAACTCAGCCCCCCAATGATAATCGATTTGGATACTGGTACACAGACCTTCGCCTTGGCTTTTAGAAGTCAGGCGGGGGTTATTTTAATTCCTATTTCATTTAATAATCCACCCCGCGAATCCCAGCCACAGGAATCGTTTTTTGCACAATAGAAAGAAATCCATCCAGCTCCTCCCTGGAAAATGCCGAAAATCCGCTTCTCAACACCTTTCCGGAATCCACAAATCCCTGCAGAAAATACTGGCTGCACCCTCCAATCCAGTCCCTGATATCCTCAAAATCCTTCTCGCTATGAAGCCCCTTCACCACAGTCGTGCGGAATTCATAAGGAACCCTTCCCTCCATCAAAAAAGAGACACTGTCTTCGATGGGTGCCATATGTATCCCAGGCACACCGCAGACCTCCCCATAATGAAAGCGCCCTGCCTTGATATCCATAGCCACAAAGTCCACAAGCCCTGCCTCGCACAATTTTTTCAGAAATTGAGGACGATATCCGTTGGTATCCAGTTTTACCAGATACCCAAGACTCTTCACGGATTCCATCAGCTTCTCCAATTCTCCTCCGGACAGAGTAGGCTCACCTCCGGTAATACAGACACCCTCCAGGACTGAACGCCGTTTCTTTAAAAAGCCAAGCAGCTCTTCCACAGACATCAGTGCTTCCCCGACGCCGGTCAAAAGGTCCGAGTTATGGCAGAAGGGGCACCGGAAATCACAACCGTTCAAGAACACGGTAGCCGCCACATGGCCCGGAAAATCCAAAAGAGTTGTTTTTTGAAGACCACATATTTTCATAAAAATATTTTCAATTCCTTTCCATTATACTATAATAAAAGAGTATAGCACAAAACGATGTAAAGGGGAACAACCATGACAATACAGGAAACTTACATGAAAGCCGCCATCAAGCAGGCCAAAAAAGCGGAAAGCCTGGGGGAGGTGCCCATTGGCTGTGTCATCGAATATGAAGGAAAAATCATTGCCAGAGGCTACAACCGACGCATGATTGACAAAACCGTACTGGCCCACGCCGAGATTGCCGCCATTCGAAAAGCCTGCAAAAAGGTAGGGGACTGGAGGCTGGAAGGATGCACCATGTATGTCACGTTAGAACCCTGTCCCATGTGTGCCGGAGCCATCATCCAGGCCAGGATTCCCAAGGTGGTCATAGGGTGCATGAATCCCAAAGCCGGTTGTGCCGGCTCCGTTCTGGACATGCTGCACCAGCCGGGGTTCAACCATCAGGCAGAGGTAGAAAAGGGCATTTTGGAAGCTGAATGCTCTCAGATGCTGACCGATTTTTTTAAAAGTCTGCGGAACAGAAAAAAGCAGCATGAATAAATAAGAGTGAACTTACCATTCTACAAACACATTGCCCAATCTCCTGACTGCTTCCTGTATCTCTCCCTCATCCATATCACAATAATTCAGAACGATCACTCCCCGATACTGCTCTTTTTCTTCCCCGCAAAATTCGGAGAGACAGGAAATATGAATCCCTTTTTGCCTTGCGCCCCACTTGATCTCCGTGTCGGTTAGAGATGTATTGACCTTTACCAGAAGATGGGTTCCGCTTTTTCCGCCTCTGATATCTACCACGGGAAGCAGCGGAGACTGTCTGATAATGCCCATGAGAAGCTCGCCTTTTCTTTGATAATATTTTCGCATTCGGCTTAAATGCCGCTCAAAATATCCTTTCTCAATAAAATGTGCCAGGGCATACTGTTCACAGCTGGAGGCTGAATTGGAATAAAAATTAGCTTTCTCCACATACCGGATCATCAGCTTTTCAGGCAGGATCATATAACTGATGCGTATAGACGGCGCCAGAGTTTTACTGAATGTGTTCATATAGATGACCCGATGATTCTCATCCATATTCTGTAAAGGGGCGATGGGCCTGGAATGGTAGCGGAATTCCGAATCATAATCATCTTCAATAATGTATCTTTCCGGTTCCTCTCTGGCCCATGCCAGTATGTCCTGCCGCCTTACGGCAGACATCACCGTGCCCAAGGGATAATGATGCTCCGGTGAGACATGAATTACCGAAGCATGGCTCCTTCTCAGACTCTTCATGCAGATTCCTTTCTCATCCATGTCAATATAAGTCCACTGAAGCC
This sequence comes from uncultured Hungatella sp., assembly GCA_964460025.1. Lineage (GTDB taxonomy): Bacteria > Bacillota > Clostridia > Lachnospirales > Lachnospiraceae > UBA3402. The sequence continues at coordinate 3,050 of CAYWRB010000067.1, read as the reverse complement.
CGCACTCCTTAAAAATATTTGGAATTTTTCGATATCCCGGATTTTCTACACCGTACACAGAATTTTTCGGAAGTATTTTTATCAGACGGCTGTACAGATATTCGATCCCTGCTCCAATAATGATACATTCCGGAGAGACCACCATGTTTCTGGAACGGTACAGATAGTCTGCAATAGCCTGCCGCAATTCTTTGACGCCAAGAAAATGCGCTCGCCGTACCAGCTGGCTGTCGTACTGACTTAAAATTTCCCGCATTACTTTTTTCCATGTTGCAAACGGAAAACGGTCATAAACCACTTGATTCGTCGTAAAGTCTGCAAACCACTGTTCTTCCACATAGAATCTGGGATAGGAGACCGTATTAGGATTAGTTTCTTCAACCGTCTTCACATCCGCCACAAAGTATCCTTTCTTTTCCTGAGATGTCAAATATCCTTCCACCAGGAGCTGATCATAAGCATTCATCACCGTTCTTACGCTGATACCGTTATCTCTGGCCAGCTCTCGCTTGGACGGCAGTTTTGTTCCGGATGACAGGCGGCCTTTTTGGATATCTTCCTTTAAACATTGATACAAATATTCATACAGAGGCAGCTTCCCCCTCTTTTCCAAATCATATCTCATGACAATCTGGTACCTTTATTTTTATTTGAATTGATCATTTCTTTAGTATCAGATACCAGTATAATAGAAGGCAGATACTTTGTAAAGAAAATCAAGAGGAGGAATTTATATGGGCGTATACGCAATTACAGGAGGTTCCAGCGGAATCGGTGCCAAAACCGTGGAACTTTTAAAAGCAAAAGGACACCAGGTGATTAATATTGACTTAAGAAAATGTGACATTGAAGCAAATCTGGCCGTACCGGAGGGGCGCCAGAAAGCAATTGACACCCTTCATCAGCTTCAGCCAGACGGTTTAGACGGCCTTATCTGCTGTGCCGGTGTATCCGGTGCCTGTGGAGATTTAAAGCTGATTATATCACTAAACTTTTTTGGTACTATAACCATAGTGAAAGGCGTCTATGACCTTTTAAAGAAAAGAGGCGGTACCTGTGTGGTTACCTCATCCAATACGATCTCCCAAGGCGCTGCCCGTATGGACCTGGCTGATTTGTTAAATAACAATAATGATGATGAACAGCGTATCCTTAACGTTGTCTCAAGGCTGGACAAGGATAACCTGAGCGTAGGAAATAGTGTCTACGTAGCGACCAAGTACGCGATCGCCAGATGGATGCGCCGCCATTCCGCTTCTTATGCGGCTAACGGTATCCGTATCAATGCCGTAGCCCCGGGCAATGTCCATACTGCCATGACCGCCACAATGTCCGCAAATGCCAAAATGGCTCTAAATGCTCTGCCGATCCCCACAAAATACGGAAAAGAAACTTTGATGGACTCAGAAGAAATCGCTTCCGTAATCGTATTTCTTTCTTCTGCCGAAGCAAAAGGTGTTAATGGCAATGTCATGTTTGTGGACGGTGGTACGGATGCACTGCTAAACACAGAGAAAGTTTATTAAATGGAGGAAATATTATGAAGCCTATCGAACAGTTTATTGAAATCATGGAAAATAAAGATTTTACAGCTTTGGGTCGGCTGTTTACAGATGATGGACATTATTGTGACTACTGTGCAAACGGCACGGCCCAGCATGAATACCATTTATATGGAAAAGAAGCTATCGCCATGTTTTTCCGCAATAAATTTCTTTTCCGCCAATACGCCATCATGGAAGCCGCAGTGTTGGATGACCGCCATGCAGAATTTATAGCATCCTTCGGCGGATACAACATCATGGCTATTGTCACACTGCAGCAAATATCCGGCGATGGCCATATCCGGCGCCTTACGGTTCGGCCTAAATAAGTTCATGATTTTCGTATAACTAACATTCACCTTTTTGATATTTTTTGGCAGCTTGCTTGAAGAAATATTATAAAAGGTGATTTTTTTGAAAAAATTTAAAAGAAATATGCGGAATATATGGACAAATATGAAAAAATGTGATAATATTGCAACTTCTGATGAGGGTGGAGGCACACGGGGAGGCTCATTTTACGCTGAAACAGTTAGAAGAGAGAATTCCCGTTGAATTTCGGAAAAAGGTATACTGTATGCACTATGACGGGAGATATTTTGACGCTTTCATTATAACATGACAAGACGAGGTACGGATATGCGTGGAGATTTGATAACAGAAGTAAAACAATTAGCGTGTGATATGGCAGAGATTGTTCAAAAGACAGGCGGCTTCCAGGTGAGCCAAAAAGGAGAAAAGGACTTTGTAACAGAGATCGATCTGAAAATAAGCGATTTACTATGCGAGACCCTTCCAAAGCTGGTGAAAGATTCCGTGGTTATCTCGGAAGAGGGGAATAAAGAACAGCCAAAGGAAAAGTACTGCTGGATTATTGACCCCATTGACGGCACCAACAATCTTATATATGATTTACCGGCGTATGCGATTTCTATTGGCCTTTTAGAAAATAAAATCCCGGTTCTTGGAGTGGTACATAATCCGAAGACGAAAGAAATGTTTTGGGCAGTGAAGGGACAGGGGGCATACTGCAACGAGGAACGTATTTTCGTATGTAAGGACTCTTCGGTGTCAAAGACCCTGATTTTAGCAGAGACAAATCCTTATTATAATCGAAAGGAAAATAAGTTTCATCAGATCATGGACGGAATTTTCTGTGACTGCATTGATTACAGAATCACCGGATCGGCTGCTCTGGACTGCTGCTATGTGGCATGCGGAAGAGGCGGCGCATTTGTTGCCCAGAACCTAAAGCCATGGGATTATACGGCAGGACAGATTATCCTGGAGGAAGCAGGAGGCCGCCTTACCCAGTGGACAGGACAGGGCCTTAGTTACTACGGAGATACCACAGCTTTGGCCAGCAATGGAATCCTCCATCAGGAGATGATGGATCGGCTGAAAGATTTTGTATAAAGCGTCATACCCTTGACAAACCTGAAATCCCAAGGTATACTTGCTATTGTCAAAAAGCCATAAAGTTTCCGTGCAGCCGGGGAGATAGCG
>CAYWRB010000066.1:2812-10237 GCA_964460025.1 uncultured Hungatella sp. | reverse complement strand
CCTCCTGAACTGTTATGAACAGTCTGTCTGTAAATGATTCTATGGCCGGCTGCTATGGCCTTAAGCCCATGCCGCCCTCCAGTGTAATGGTCTCACCGGACATATACTTAAAGTCCTGGGATCCCAGCAGTACGCATACGCGGCCGATATCTTTCTCCGGATCGCCGAAACGTCCCATAGGCACGGCTCTCAGATTCTTCTCATAGGCCTCCGGATAGGATTCCTTAAAATTCTCAAGCTGAGAAGTCATGGCCAGAGGGCATACTACATTGACATTGATATTATCCTTGCCCCACTCCGTAGCAGCCACACGGGATAATCCTCTGATTCCTTCTTTAGCGGCAGCGTAGGAACACTGGCCTGCATTGCCGAATAAACCCGCTCCGGAGGCAAAGTTAATGACCGTTCCCTGTGTCTCTTTCAGATGAGGATAGCAGGCTCTCATATAGTAAAAAGTAGCATACAGCCCGGAATAAATCCCCAGGTCAAAGTGGTCTTTTGTCTGTATGGCCAGCGGAATACCGGAGGCTGATGCCTGTGCATTGTTAATCAATACGTCGATGCGCCCGAAAGTCTCTATGGTCTTATCCACCACATCTTTTACCCGCTGCTCTGACTCGTCATCCGGAGTCACATCAGCCTGCAGGGCCAGTACCTTGATTCCGTACAGACTTTCAAGTTCTGTTTTCGCATCCAACAGCTTCTGCTCATTGCGCCCGGTTAAAACCAGATTCGCACCTTCCTTGGCATAGGCCACAGCAATGCCATATCCGATGGATTTTGCTTTTCCGCCGCCGGTGATGATTGCTACTTTGCCATCAAAAATACCCATATGAATCTATCTCCTTTTTATGATAATAAATTAACGATAATTTCTTTTACAGAATAGCAGAGTGCATATTGTTTGTCAAGATATCATCATATTACGGCTCACATGTGCCCCTGAACACAGCAGCAGATTTCCATTTAAACTCGCAGATTCTCACATCTGCTCTTCCAGATTGCTCAGCCTTTTCGCCTGGTCGGCGGCGATACATGCATCAATAATTTCCTGAATGTCTCCATTCATAATTTTATCCAGCTTGTACAAAGTCAAGCCTATTCTGTGATCCGTCACACGGCCCTGAGGGAAATTATAGGTTCTTATTTTTTCCGACCGGTCCCCGGTTCCAATCTGGCTGCGGCGGGCTTCGGCCTCGGAATTCTGCTGTCTCTCCAGCTCCATATCATACAATTTGGAACGAAGAAGGCGGAACGCCTTTTCCTTATTCTGAAGCTGGGATTTCTCCGTTTGGCTGTAGATCACAATTCCCGTAGGAATGTGAGTTAATCGAACGGCGGAGTCCGTTGTATTGACACACTGCCCGCCATTGCCGGAGGCTCTCATGACGTCAATGCGGCAGTCTTTCATATCGATCTGGACATCTACCTCTTCTGCCTCCGCCATCACTGCCACGGTAGCGGTGGATGTATGGATTCTGCCTCCGCTCTCCGTCTCGGGAACTCGCTGAACACGGTGAACGCCGCTTTCATATTTTAATTTTGAATATGCCCCGCTGCCGGTAACCATGGCAACAACTTCCTTGAATCCGCCGATTCCGCTTTCATTCAGGCTGACAATCTCCACCTTCCACCGGTGGCTTTCCGCATAGTTTACATACATGCGGTAAAGCTCGGCAGCAAACAGTGCGGCTTCTTCTCCTCCGGCCCCGGCCCGGATTTCCAGAATAATGTTCTTGTCATCATTCGGGTCTTTGGGTAAAAGAAGAATCTTTAACTCATTTTCCAGGGTTCCGATACGTTCCTTGGCATCGGCCAACTCTTCCTTTGCCAGTTCCCGCATCTCCTCGTCACTTTCCTCTTCCAGGAGGGCCAGACTTTCTTCCACATCTTTCTTGGCCTGTTTATACTGCTTGTATGTTTCTACCAGAGGTGACAAATCAGCCTGCTCCTTCATCAGTTTACGGAATCGGTTCTGATCCTCGGCAACAGAAGGGTTGTTTAACTCCAGCATCAGTTCTTCATAGTGAATTAAAATGTCCTCCAAACGATCAAACATAGGAACTCATCTCCTTTCCATATTGGATTGCTCCTGTATCATCGCACATAATCTGCCCGTATTACCCGGTCCAGGCCCGGCAGATCCTTTACGATTTTTATATTCTTAAAATCATTTTGGCTAAATAGCTGACAAACCGCTTCCCCCTGATCATATCCGATTTCCAGATAAACGGCAGCGCCAGGATTCAGCCAGTTTTTTGCCTCACCGGCAATTCTTCTGTAAAATTCTTTTCCGTCAGAACAACCGTCCAGGGCCATGGCCGGCTCATAGTCCCGTACCTCCGGCTGCAGCTCTCCAATCACAGAAGTCGGTATATAGGGCGGATTGGATACTAAAATATCGTATTTATCCCCTGGTTCCAGCGCCTGAAACAAATCGCCTTTACACAGTCTTAGCTTTCTATGGTCGCTGCCCGCATTTTCCTTCTCTCCTAAGGTTCTTCTCCCAAAAACCTCCTCACCCCAATTTTCAGCCACAATCTCTGTGTCTTCTAACAAATCTTCTGCATTTTCCTTTGCTGCCTGAAGAGCATTTTCCGAAAGATCCGCAGCCGTCACATTGAAAAAGCCGCCTTTTGCCATTAAACTGATGGCAATACAGCCGGAACCCGTACACAGATCCAGGATTCTTTTTTCCTGCCAGTCCTGCCTTTTCCCCATCTGTTCTGCCAGTACCTGTTCTACCAGCGTCTCCGTATCTTGACGCGGAATCAGCACATGACCATTGACGTGAAAAGTAAGTCCCATAAATTCCTGATGTCCCAGGATATACTGTATCGGTATTCTTTTGCAGCGTCTGTCTATCATAGCCTGATAGTCTGACACAGCCTGTTCTGTGGCCTGATCCCCGGGAAGCTGCTGCATCTGATTCATCAAAAAATGTGTCATATCTGTCTGAAAGGCTTCCAAAAGAAGCCTCCTGGCGTCTAGCTTGGCCTCCAAAACACCTGCTCTATCTAATTTCTGAGTCCCCTCTGTCAGCAGCCCATGAAGTGTCATGTGGGAGTCCCCTCCGGAAAATTCTCCGCCAGGTATGCCTTCCAGTCAAACACAGCCTCCACAGCGGCTATGGCCACCTCTATCATATTGTCATCCGGTTCTTTTGTAGTCATATTCTGCATCCACAGTCCTGGCTTGCTTAACATATTTACCAGAGCGTTATCGCTTCGCCCTGCCAGTCTTAAAAATTCATAGGATACTCCGGCAATCACAGGAATCAATACAATACGGCTGACCGCTTTCATCAAAACGCCGTCTACCCGGATTACCATAAAAAAAAGAATACTGATCATCATCACAATGATTAGAAAACTGGTGCCGCAGCGCTTGTGCTGTTTGGAACTGGCACGAACATTTTCCACATTCAGTTCCATTCCATGTTCAATGCAATTGATGCACTTGTGCTCCGCGCCATGGTACATAAAGGTACGGCGAATATCTTCCATATTGGAAATCACCTTAATATATGCAATAAAAATAGCCAGACGAATGACTCCCTCAAAAAAAGCCATCACACCTTCGGACGGAACCCAGGGTTCTATGATATGACTAATGCCTAAGGGCAGCAACATAAATATGCCTATGGCTGCCACAACTGCCAATACCATTGCAAAGGTCATAAGCACCTGTTCCAGCTTCTCGCCAAATACTTTGTCCAGCCACAGCTCGAATTTGCTTGGTTTCTCATCCTCGTCATCCTCAAAAAAGCTGGCTGAAAAGGTCAGTGTCTTCATGCCAAGAATCATGGAATCTGCAAAGCTGAATATGCCGCGGATAAACGGCAGCGAAAAAAGCTTTACTTTTTCCGTCATACTTACATACCGGGACTTTTGGATCTCGATCTCTCCGTTTGGCTTGCGGACGGCCGTGGCATAATCGTCTTTGTTCTTCATCATGATTCCCTCGATTACGGCCTGTCCGCCAATTCCAGAATATTTCATGTATTTTCCTTTCTGCACTTTCCTTTGATACGAAAAATAGGTTGAGCACTCGTGTTTCCACTTAAGCCTCAACCTTTTTCCTGCTCATACCTTAGAGTGTCTTCCACTCCTATGTCTCATCAATTCTCAGCGTTAATACCATACTTACGATTGAACTTATCAATACGTCCACGAGCGGCAGCTGTCTTCTGCTGGCCTGTGTAGAATGAATGGCATTTGGAACAGACTTCCACATGGATCTCCTTCTTTGTAGAACCTGTTACAAATTCATTGCCACAGTTGCAGGTTACCTTTGCCTGGTAGTACTGCGGATGGATACCTTCCTTCATGATCTCACCTCTCAAATCTTTTCTCTATTTCTATTGTGATCTTAAGACCACGATTTACCATGTAAACAGCTTAATTAGTATAGCATAGAATATTTTTTTATGCAAGCAGAAAAAATGGAAAACCTAGAAAAATCTGGTCCTTTTTGCATTTTCTATAAATTCCCGATTATTTCTGGTTCGGGCAAACAGGTTCAGGATCTGTTCCACCGCCTCATCCTGCTTTAAACTGTTGGTGGCTTTTCTCAAGGTATCCACACATTCCTTCTCCTCGGAAGACAAAAGCAGATGATCATTTCTGGTACCTGATTTCAGAATGTCAATGGCCGGGAAAATCCTCTTTTCAGACAGTTTTCTGTCAAGGACAAGCTCCATATTGCCCGTACTCTTAAATTCCTCATAGATCACATCATCCATACGGCTGCCGGTATCCACCAAGGCGGTTGCCAGTATGGTCAGGCTGCCCCCTTCCCTCATGTTCCGCGCAGCGCCAAAAAAGCGTTTGGGCATATGAAGCGCCGTAGGATCCAAGCCGCCGGACAAGGTACGGCCGCTGGGGGGAACCACCAGATTGTAAGCGCGGGCAAGGCGCGTAATACTGTCCAGAAGAATGGTCACATCCCGTCCATGCTCTACCAGACGTTTCGCACGCTCCACCACCATCTCCGATACTCTCTTGTGGCGTTCGGGAAGCTCGTCAAAGGTAGAATATATGATCTCCACATTTTTGCCGAATACGGATTCTTTTACATCCGTAACCTCCTCCGGACGCTCGTCGATCAGAAGGATAATCAAATGCATGTCCGGGTTATTGGTGGTGACAGCCTGAGCCACCTGCTTTAACAGTGTAGTCTTACCTGCCTTTGGCGGAGACACGATCAGACCACGCTGTCCCTTTCCGATAGGAGCTAAAAGGTCCAATACACGCATGGCAGTGCTGTTGACTCTTCCCGCCGTCTCCATATGGAGCCTCTCGTTGGGAAAAATCGGCGTCAGATCTTCAAAATTAGGCCTTCTCTCTAAGACTGACGGCTGCATGCCATTGACGGAGCGAATATATAAAAGAGCCGCAAACTTTTCCTGGGTGGTCTTAACTCTACGGCTTCCTACGATAATGTCTCCTGTTTTCATATTGAAACGGCGGATCTGCGACGGTGCTACATACACGTCGTTTTCCCCTGGCAGAAAATTCTCGCAGCGGATAAATCCAAATCCGTCCGGCATAACCTCCAAGATTCCGTTGGCCTCAACGCCGCTGTCAAGTTCAGCCATCTCCTGAGACGCCTGCTCCTGAAATCCTGTGTCGCTGTCCGTACCGACAGCCTCTCTGCGCACCGGCTGAACGGCCTTGTCTGTTCTCTCCTGACGCTGGGGCTGTACCGTCTTGTCCGTTCTCTCTCCATGGTCCGTCTGAGGTACTCTGCCAGACCTCTCCCCGCGTTCCGTCTGAGGGCTTCTGCCAGGCCTCTCTTCCCGATCCGTCTGAGGGCCCTTGCCAGGCTTTTCCTCGCGGTCCGTCTGAGGGCCCCTGCCAGACCTCTCCTCACGATCCGTCTGAGGGCCCTTGCCAGGCTTTTCCTCGCGGTCCGACTGAGGGCTTCTGCCGGACTTTTCCGTCCCCTCTGGCTGGGATACTCTGTCAGTCCTCTTTAAACGTTCCTGACGCCCTCCCCGTTCCGGTTTCTCGGAAACTTCCGGCTGGGGCATTTCCGTTGTCTCCGGCTGGGGCGCTGCCTCCGGCTGCTCCGATATAGCCGTCCCGGATGCCTTCTGTGCATCCATTTCTTCTGCGCGGCGGCAGAGCAAATCTATAATATCATTTTTTTTCATTCCGCTCAGGCCTTTCATTCCCTGAGATTTTGCTAATTCTTTTAACTCTGTCAACGGTAATGTTTGCAATTTTTCACGCATATTCTATTCTCCTTTTTTCTTCACAGTCCGGCTATCTCCAGGGATTCTCCTTCGAATCAGGAATACACTTCGAATCAAGAATAAATGAAAAGCTTCAGAATACCAGATTTCAAGCGGCCGCCTCCGGCCGCTTTTCTTGTATTATATCCTATTTCCAACTAAAAAAAAAGCTATTTTTTCAAAAAATTCATGCGTTCTCTAATATTTTTTTCATATCCTTGGTCTGACATATGGTAAAACTCTCTGCCTTCCATACCATCCGGCAGATATTGCTGCTTTACATAGTGATTGGGATAGTCATGTGGATAGCAGTAGCCGTCTCCATGCCCCAGCTTCTCTGCCCCTTTATAATGGCTGTCCTGCAGATGCACCGGCACCGGCATTGTCTTTTCATTGGCCACGGCATCCATGGCTTCTCCGATAGCCGTGATCACCGAGTTACTTTTCGGCGCTGTGGCCACATAGATAGCAGCCTGAGCAAGGATGATCTGCGCCTCCGGCATGCCGATCCGCTCCACTGCCTGAGCCGCGCTGACCGCCACCGTAAGGGCCTGGGGATCCGCCATCCCTACATCCTCCGCGGCATGAATCATGATCCTTCTGGCAATGAACTTGATATCCTCTCCGGCGTACAGCATCCGTGCCAAATAATAGACGGCCCCGTCCGGATCGGAACCTCTCATACTCTTAATGAATGCGGATATGGTGTCATAATGGTTGTCTCCGTCTTTATCATATCGTACCGCCCGTTTTTGAATACATTCCTGTGCGGTCTCCAAGTCAATATGAATCCTGCCGTCACTGCTGCGCTGGGTAGTCAGAATTCCCAGTTCAATGGCATTGAGAGCACTGCGGGCGTCTCCATTGGCAGCGTCCGCCAAAAACTCGGCGGCATCCTGATCGATCACCGCCTGATAAGTTCCCATCCCTTTTTCACAGTCATAGACTGCCCGATGAATCAGCTCTTTGATATCCTCTTTTTCCAAAGGCTTCAGTTCAAATATTCTGGAACGGGACAGCAGAGCATTGTTTACCTCAAAATACGGATTTTCCGTAGTGGCGCCTATGAGGATCAAGGTCCCGTCCTCCACAAAAGGCAGCAGATAATCCTGCTGTCCCTTGTTAAACCGATGGATCTCATCCACAAAAAGGATCGTCCGCTTCTGATACATTCCCTTTCTTTCCTG
>CAYWRB010000066.1:0-2802 GCA_964460025.1 uncultured Hungatella sp. | reverse complement strand
TGCTGGCTTTTATTGAAACGGTGAATTTCATCCACAAATAATATGGTCTTTCTCCCATACATCCCCAGATTGTCTTTGGCCTCTTTGACTACTTCTTCCATATCCTTTTTTCCCGCCACCGTAGCATTGATCTGGCGGAATCCGGCTTTCGTCGTATTGGCAATCACTTTGGCAAGGGTGGTTTTCCCCGTGCCAGGAGGTCCATAAAAAATAACGGATCCCAGCTGATCCGCCTGGATCGCCCTGTAAAGGAGCTTATTCTTCCCGATAATATGGCGCTGTCCTACCACCTCATCCAGTGTGACAGGCCGAAGGCGGGAGGCCAGCGGTGATTCCTGTTTTTTGTTATTCTCTCTTACGTAGTCAAATAAATCCATATCTGCTCCTTATCCTAATGCAGGCAACTGTTTCAATCTCTTGGTTATTCAACCAGCAACTCATCCACAGTAACAAAATTATAGCCTTCCTTTGTCAGTGTGTCAATAATTTCCAAGGCCGCATCCACAGAAGTCTCATAGACATCGTGCATCAGAATCACTGCGCCGTCATCCGCATGTTTTATGACGTGCCGTACAATCTGATCTTTATTCTGGGATTTCCAATCCATGGTATCCACATCCCATAGGGCAACAGTCATAGGAACCACACATTCCAGTTCCTCACTCCAGGAGCCGTATGGCGGACGAATATAGGAAGGCATCTCTCCCGTAATATCAAATATTTTCTGATTCGTAGCATTGATCTGCTGGCAGGCAGCATCTATATTTTCTTTGGACAGCTGCATGTGGCTCTGGCTGTGATTGCCGATTAAGTGGCCTTCTTCCTTCATTCTGCGAATGATCTCTTCATTTCCGTCAATGTTTTGTCCGATTAAAAAGAAAGACACCCTTACGCCCCGTTCCTTTAGGCCATCCAGCAGCATCGGCGTATAGATGGGATGGGGGCCGTCATCAAAGGTCAGAGCAATCTCCTTCTTGGGAATTGCACTTTCCGGCGCTGCGCTGACCTTCGCTTCCTTATCCGGCCCTGCGCCGGACATGGAAGAATAAATATCAGCCGACAAAAACAGTGCTATGATGCACCAAAGCCAAATTGCCTTTCTCCATTTCAATCTGCGCATTCTATTTATACGCCCCTCAGCCTATATCTGTTCTTAATAATGTATACAGATACATGCCCATCTATGACTGCGGACTTTGCAATTAAAAACCAGCCGTAATCTGGCTGCCGGCACATTCCTCTCCACAGATATCTGTGGAAAGCCAACATGCCAACACGCCAAAATACAGCCGGCTTCCTTTTTCCCATGCTCTTCTTGCAGTAAGAACACCTTATATCACAATATAACCAAACTCATCCTTTTTGATGGGAATCACTTCCATCAAATCGATAAATGACATCATCACAGGAATGAATGTCCAACAGAATACCAGATAAAGGGCCCCAAGGTAATACCGCCTGGCATAAAAACGGTGGCCTCCCATCCAGCCGGTAAGAATCAGCAGCCAGATATAATTCTTTTTATTTACCCTCTGCTTCTTCCGTTCTCCGAACCGTTTATAAAATCTCCAGAAGAATCCCCAGATTCCATAGGTCTGTGCCTCCATCCCGGCATCTTCCATGGCTTCCTGCAGGGCAAAATCCGTCTGCATAATCTCACCTACTATGGTATCCTTTTCTTTCTCCTGTTTCTTAGATGTATCCTGCTGGCTTTTCTTCAAATTGTCTTCATCTCCTGTCTGACACCAATTTTCTTAATTTCATCAGGCTTTCGCTGCCTGGGCCTTAATCTCGGCAATCTTATCCTGAATCTCTTCCATCTTCTCTTTAGACAGAGGATAGAACTTCATGGCAATCACGTTCAGAATCCAGCCAATGGTCGGTGCGCCCAGCAAACATGCCATAGTAACCCAGAAAATACCTGTGCTGTATGGCGTGGTCGGCGTAGGAAGAGCCGCCTTAAATCCAATAGCCGCAAACATTACGGATACAAAAGTAGTAGCCAGAGAGGAGATCAGCTTATCTACAAAGCTGAACAAAGTTCCCATCAGACCTGGCACGTACTTGCCGGAACGGTATACCTCATAGTCCGCACAGTCTGCAGTCATAGGAATAACGATGGAACTGGCAATACCGGAAAAGCCCTTCATCAAACTCCACAGTGCTATATACAGGAAACCGAACATACTCCAGTTCGCGCCGGCGAACAGGTTGCCCCATGTGGCAGGTTTGGTTAAGCTGAAGGAAGGAAGCACCATGCTGGTAGGATTTCCGAAGAGGAACAGGCAAAGCATGCATGCTGCCGTGGCAAGAGCGCCTACGGTACCTACAACCAATGCCTTCTTCTGCCCCAGGTTTCTTGCAATAACACCCATGCCAAGGAGGGAAAGAATCGCCACAGGTATCGCACTGATTGCTGACTGGGAGCCGAAATATTCGTAGTTTCCACAGATAATACCAAAGATACATACCATTACGGTAGAGTTGGTCTGCATGCTCAGGCTCAGCTTATCGGAAGAAGCAGCCACAACCAGCATCTGAATTCCGCGGTTATGGGCGAGAACATCGGCATAATCCTTAAAGGTTACCTTCTGTGCCTGGCCGGTTCCGAAATACTCACTTCTATCCTTCCTCCACAATCCAACAATGGCAAGGCAGGCAAATACTGCAGCAACCCCCCCAATTAACAGCTGGAAGGACTGGAACATAGCCGGATTATAGAAGCCGGACAACTTTCCATCCTCTATCACGTTGGGAAGCCCCGGGTTTTTCGCCAGCAGATTATTAATCTGATCCGCATGC
>CAYWRB010000065.1:0-10374 GCA_964460025.1 uncultured Hungatella sp. | reverse complement strand
TACGTCTAGCTTCGCAGGCGTGCAGAGGGTGCGGATAGCGAGTGCTATTTACTCGGGAATTAATGCAACGCAGTACTAGGCCCCCTCTGAGGTGAATATAAAATGGCGCTGACAAGGTGTAAAGATTATGTAGGGGCAGCATGTGTTAACGGTACCTGTCCTATAGCCAACACACAAGAATTCGAAGAACGTTGTATTATAAGGGTTTCCAGGATTCCAGGCAAGAAAAAAGCACCGGCCCCAATGCTTCTGCGTCATCAAAACCAGTACTTTACCTGCGCCTTCAGGGACTCGAACCCTGGACAAATAGATTAAGAGTCTACTGCTCTACCAACTGAGCTAAAGGCGCAAATCCTATTAAATTGTGTCTAACTTGTGTCCTCTCTTTGACACGCTCATAATTATATTACAAGCTTTTCTAAAAGTCAACCCTTTTCAACAAATTTTTCCACGATTTTCCGCCAGTTTTCCGCCACTTAATGACAAAGCTTTGCGGGGGACTATGGCGAAAATAGGTTGGAAAATATCCCACAGTCCCCGATGCGGCCTAATTACAGCTCTTTTTAACCAATCACTTAAGAGCACTCTCCATAGCCTTCACCAATCCTGCCTTATCCTGCATCCCCATAGTCCTGGCTACTACCTCTTCGCCCTTAAGCACCAAAAACGTAGGAATGGACATTACATTGTATTTCATAGCTAATTCCTGGTTCTCATCCACATTGACTTTTCCCACTTTTACTTTCCCTGCATATTCATCCGCCAGGGCCTCAACGATTGGTCCCATAGCTTTACAGGGGCCGCACCAATCGGCATAGAAATCCACCAGCACCGGTGTATCAGCCTCATATACCTCTTCCCTAAAGTTATTGGTTGTCAAGATAACTGCCATTACTTTTCCTCCTTTGCCTTCTGCTGTTTATTATTTCTTTTTATGATTTGTTCCCTCTATCACTTTTTCCACTTCTTTAAGACCCTTCTGCAGCTTCAGGACCTGTCTGTTCAGTTCTATCCTGTCACAGGTTGCCTGCTGAAGCTTTTTGACGATTGTATCCTTTGCTGACATTCTTACCACCAGTTTTTCCACATTTATCTTATTTTATGCAAAAAAACTAAATTTTTTCCGAAGAAAGGAGATGTTTGCTTCTGGAAGCGGTCAATTTGCAGATCAGCTTCCCCTGGGCCGAAAATTTGGCTTCATACTCCGTCATCACATTATCTGCCCCGTATTCTGAATGGTGCAAGTCATATGTATACCAGTCAACCGACCATCCGGCTTCCGGTATCGCCTGCAGGGAGTATTCAAATAATTCCCGGTTGTCCGTTTTAAACTCCACTCTGCCATCTTCCTTTAAGATCCTGTCATACACAGCCATAAATCGAGGCGATGTAAGGCGTCGTTTCGCATGCCGGTCTTTCGGCCATGGATCGGAAAAATTCAGATAGATTCTCTCAACTTCTCCCTGTTCAAACATATCCGCCAAACTCAGTGCATCCTCACGGAGAAAATAGAGATTGGGGAGTTTGAACACCTCCTGCTTTTGAATTGCTTTTAAAAGCACGGTGGAATACCGCTCAATTCCCACATAATTAATATCCGGATTGGCCTGGGCCAGCTCCATAAGAAACCTGCCTTTTCCCATACCAATTTCCATATGGATAGGATTATTATTGCCAAACACACCAGCCCAGCAGGCCTTCTTCTCCTCAGGATTCTGAATCACATAAAGACTTTCCGCTATCTCTTCCTCCGAGCCCGGAATATGGCGTAATCTCATAATCTGTTTGGAAACCTCCAGTTTTTATTTACGATTAGTCTACCATTACCTCAAGGGATTTTCAAGGAAAATCTATTTACCCTTAAAATTCTCTTACAACCGCAAAATGTACGTGCATATTTTCACATTAACGAGTATAATAAAAGAAATATCTTCGTGAGATTTTGCTTGCAGACAAAGGAGGACATTTATGGCAACGCCAGATATAAATACCAGTTGGGAAAAAATACGCCGCAATGTAAAAGAATCAGAAATTTTAATCGGTCAGAAAAAATATAATCTGTCTATGGTGAAAGCACGTCAGGCTCTTGAGGGGATTGTATACAGTCTGTGTGATAAGGCTGCCATCGTGGAACCGGATCTGGCATCCTCCATAGATGCATTGTACAGCGGACGCTGGATCAGCAAAACCTCCTGTGAACATTACCATAAGATCCGCATGTTGGGCAACAAGGCAGTTCACGAGGGGAGTGACGATGCCTACGAGGCCAATCAAGCTTACCATCTGATATCCCAGGAGGCTTACACCTATTCCCATGAATATAACAATAACCGCAAGAACCGCCAGGCGTCTTCCGCGTCCCCGGCTCCGACCAAAAGACGGCCTCCCTCCGGTTCTTCCGGCAACAGAAGCAGAAAACGGCGCAAGCAAAGCGGTGTTGTCTTTACCTCTTATGATGTAGCCCGCCTGGTGTTCTTCTCCCTGGTTGTTGTGTTGATCATTGTCGTGGTTGCTCTCTTTAACAAAAAAGAAAAAAGTCCGGAGCCTGAGGAAACCACACCGTCCGTAATCGCATCCCAGGAGGAGCCTACGCTTCCGGAGACTACCTCAGCACCGGAGACCATGGCTCCTACTACCGCTTCACCGGTTTACAAAACTTCGGACAATTTAAACGTCCGTTCTCAGCCATCTACGGACGGTGAAAAAATAGATACTCTGCCAGTGGGTACCGTGGTGGAGTATGTAGGCGATTATGACAGCGAGTGGTCAATCATTATCTATAATAATGAAGAGGCTTATGTGGCCAGTCAATATCTGGTTCAGGATTAACGGCTAGTGAGGTTTTGTTTATGAAAGGAATTCATTATATACTTGGAGTCCTGTTTAGTTTCTGCCTGATCATCATTCTTCTGATTACCTCTGTGGAGGCGGTTACGTACTGGACTCCTGGCTATTACGAAAAAGAATATACCAAGTATAATGTCACTGCGGACGTTCACATGGAGATGGACGACCTTTTAGATGTGACCCATGAGATGATGGCCTACTTAAGAGGAAATCGGGAAGATCTTCATGTCCCGACGATTGTGGACGGGCAGCCCAGAGAATTCTTCAATGATCGAGAGATCGCCCACATGGAGGATGTGCGGAAGCTGTTTTTAGGTGGTCTCCTTTTAAGGAGACTTTCCTTGGCAGCTGCTGTTCTCTGCCTTATTCTTCTGGTAGTGTTAAAGGCCAGGATGGGCCGGGTCCTGCCGGTCTCCGTCTGTATCGGGACAGGTTTATTCTTTGGGGTTATCTGCGGGCTGGCTGCTGTCATATCCACGGACTTCACAAAATACTTTGTGATTTTCCACCAGATTTTCTTTGATAATGACCTGTGGATTCTGGATCCCAGTACGGATTTATTAATCAACATTGTCCCGGAACCCTTTTTTATGGACACTGCCGGCCGGATCGCACTGACCTTTGGCATAAGTACGGGAATTCTGTTTTTTGCATGCCTGTTGTGGATGATTGTCGGAAAATCCCGCGGTTCCAGGACTAAGATTTAATATTTTATGTATTCTCTTTGACATTTCCGCCTTTACTTCTATTTTAAAATATCATATACTATACTTCACCAGAAGTTTCAGCGTACAACAAATTATTAATTTCTGATAGAAGGCCGCAGATGCTGGTACTTATAGCAAATATTGAAAATATTTGCCGTTTGCAATAAACCCTCCGGGGAATGCGGCTATAAAAAAGTATGGAGATATCAATCGTGAAGAATATTAGAAGTTTCTTATCTCTGATTTTATCCGTAATCACACTCGTAAACTTATGCCCCATGGCTTCCTATGCCGATGTGGTCTGGCCGGAGAATGTCTCTATCCAGGCTGAAGGCGGTATTGTCATGGATGCCGATACCGGCACCATACTATATGGAAAAAATATTCACACCACCTATTTTCCTGCCAGTATCACCAAGATCCTGACTGCCCTGATCGTAATCGAACAATGTGACCTAAATGATATGGTCACCTTTTCTCATAATGCCGTCTATAACGTAGAGGCCGGAAGCAGCAGTGCCGGGTTAGATGAAGGCGATGCCATAAGCGTTCGGGATTGTCTCTATGCTCTCCTTCTGAAATCTGCCAATGAAGCGGCCAATGCACTGGCGGAACATGTGGCAGGCAGCACGGAGGCCTTTGCGGACATGATGAATCAGCGAGCTGCTGCTCTGGGCTGTGTGGATTCCCATTTCGCCAATCCCAGCGGCCTAAATGATCCTAACCATTACGTTTCCGCACATGACATGGCCCTCATCGGACAGGCTGCTCTGCAAAATGAGATCTTCATGGAGATTGACTCTTCGCTCTACTATGATCTTCCTGTGACAAAGCGCAATCCGGAAGGAACACGTATTTATCCTGGACATAAAATGATAAAGAAAAATCTGGCGGAGTACTACGAGGGGTGTCTGGGCGGAAAAACCGGGTATACCTCTCTGGCCGGCAATACCCTGGTTACCTTTGCCAGACGAAACGGCATGACTTTGGTTTCCGTAG
Organism: uncultured Hungatella sp.; assembly: GCA_964460025.1. Taxonomy (GTDB): domain Bacteria; phylum Bacillota; class Clostridia; order Lachnospirales; family Lachnospiraceae; genus UBA3402. The sequence goes on along the minus strand of CAYWRB010000065.1, from coordinate 5,821 downwards.
TCTTAAATGGCCATCAGACTCAATATCAGGATACGAAAGCCTTGTTAGATTTTGGATTCCGCAACTTTCAGACGGTATCGGCTGCCGAATATGATACCTCTTATACCTCCATTGACAATGATCTGACAATAGCAGGTTTAGCGACTACGGAGTTATATGGTCTGGAGATTGATCCGGACTGCAAGATAACCCTTCCTAAGTCTGCGGATTTTTCTTCCGTGGATTCCAAGCTTTCCTATGATATGACAAGCAGCGATCCTTCTGATGCCATCGCCAAAATTGATTATTGGTGGGGAGAGAGAAGTATCGGATATTCTTACCTGAACTTAGTGACGCTCAATATCGGCTCTGCTGACAGCCGAAACGGACTTCCGGAAGTTCTTGATCTGAATCCGGGAAGCGCCGAAGAACTTTCCCAGGAAAGCGCCTCCGGGGAAACCGTTTCTGACAGTGCTGCCCCTCTCAGTGATACGCTTCCCAAGGCGGCAGGTGCCTCTTCTTTGGAGGAGTCAGACCTGGTTCCTGAATCTCCCGGAAAACAGCCGTCGGATACGATTTCTGCGCCTATACGGATTCCCGCTGCCATATGGATTGGCGTATGCTGTGCTGCGTCCACTGCTCTGATCGTGGGACTGGTTCTCCTGATTCGAAACTATAGGAAGAAGAAAGAAGAAGAGGATAGGATTCTCCGCCGCCAGAGACGTCTGGCACGCCTGGAGGATGTGGGAATTTCTCCGGATGAGTTTGACAGCCTGTTGGAACGTCGCCGCTCCTCCTATATGGTAAAACGCCCTTCAAGACGAAGAAAACGCCCTCTGTACCGGCGAAGAAGCCGGTTCTAGAGAACGTTTAACTTGATTTTCCATTTTTTCTTCGGCTGGCCAAAGAGGACTTTTTGATTTTTTTCGTGCTGCCTCTCTCCCGTCTTTTTTGGCGCTGCTCCTCTTTCTTATGAAATACATTTTCTGCTCCTGCCTCATCTATGGGCTTTATGGTCTTTACCACATAGAATCTGCCTTGCTCGGACTTCTTCATCCTGATTTTCCCTTGAACGAACCCGTGAGTCGGACATATGGCCAGGCAAAAATACTGCTTCTGGTTTAGGGAAAACCATCTCTGTTTCTTTCGCAGCATCCTTTTGCAGTCTTTGCATACCATGTCTGTCACAGTCTTATCTGCCAACGCCTCCTCCTTACTCTCAAATCCACGGGAAACATATTTGGAGTAAGTAGGAAATTCCAGATAGATCTCCTCCTCTTTGTTTTGAGGAATCTGATAATAGTCAATGGATATATAAGGTCTCCACCTGGAAAAATCCAGGTGCTGCATTACTTTTCCTGTATAATAGGCATCATCCAAGGCCTGGTGAAAGGGCCGCTGTTCCAAAATGCCAAGCTCCTCCACCGCATGGTCTAAAGACGGCTTTATTTTTACGTCTCCGTTCTGCAGAGCGTACAGCTTCTGCACATCATAATACAGAAGGGGCCTGGCAAAGGGAATCTCTACCTGATAATATCCCATATTCCGCTGCAGCTCGGTCAAATCCATGGATCCCCAGGTGCAGAAAATGCAGTCCTCTCCGCACCACCGAAGAAATTCCTCAATCACCTTGACAAAGGGCTGCCCTTCCTGCTTGAGCCGCCCCATATCCATATGAGTTACCTCCAGAATTTTATAATGCATCTGCGTATAGACCTGGGGGGTAATCAGCTCATGGAATTCTGAAACAATACGAAGTTCCTCGTCCATCTTTACCCCGCCGATCTCTATAATCTCAAACGGTAAATGTTCTATGGAATTTTCTTTTCCTTCCGCGCTTTGATTCCATTCTAAGTCAAATACAATATAGTTCTTCATAGTGAGGACATTATATCATAGATTCTCGATATTTCAAACCCCTTGTCCTATTTCCTGAAATGGTTCACTGGTCTTATGGACTTCCTTTGGTTTTTATCCGAAATACCGATTAAAAATGCTAAGTCACAAATTGTAAATTGCGGCTTAGCATTTTTTTAATTCAACACTTAAAAACAGATCGTATGATTACTTTTATTCGTACTCTACCACATCCAGCCATTTTTCCAGAAGTTCTCTCTCTGCCGGAATTCCTTTTCCAAGTCTGGAAGCCGCTGTGATAGGCAGCCATCTCTGTACATACTGTTTTGCCGTATCACTCATGTCACAGAAGATATCCATATACAGATCTGCCAGCTTCTGATCCTTTAAGGCAAATAGAAGGTATGTGGTTGCCGCATCTGCGGAGGCATTGCCCTGGGTGGCATGGGACCAGTCTAAGATGTAATACTCACCCTTTTCTGTCACCATAATATTGCTTGGGTTAAAGTCACCGTGAAGGACTTTTGTATGTTTGGGCATGCTGGCCAGACGGGTACACAGTTCATAACGGGTGGTGGCATTGATTGCTTTTAAATTGTGAATCTTGCCGTCCCATTTGTCCTTTAGCTTGTTTAACATGGGAGCCTTCTTGCTGTGAACTTCCAGCTGGAGGGCAACAAAGTCTCTCATATGCCTCTCGATGTTGTCCGGATCCTCATCCATGATCTCTTCCAGAGTTCTTCCTTCAATGTAGTCGGAGATGATGCACCAGTTGTTGTCCTCGGTCACCGTTACGCTGCGGACTTTTGGAATGGGCAGGCCGGTCTCCTCGATTCTGGCCTGATTCAGGGCTTCATTCAGCACATCTGCTTTGGGAAAGTTTTTGTCAAACACTTTCACGGCAGTATCGCCCACTTTGTAGATGATCTTATGGGTCCGTGTGGCTAAAATCTTATCTGTTTTCATGTTATTCTCCCTTCTATTATATATACAGTTGTTCGCTTCATCTCAGTGGAGGGCATTCGACAGTACGCTAGCCCGCAGTGTCCACTTCGATTCCGCTTCGCTCCATCTCAGTGGAGGGCGTCTACGCTCCGCTTCGGTCCGTGCCAAACGTGCGCCACTGGCGCACGGCACCGCCCTATGGAACAGCCCAAGTAAAAAGCTGCTTATGTGCAAGCACAACGCATCTTCTTACTTGTTCTGTTCCGCACTGCTCATTGCAGTGCCATAGTACGCCTTCAGATACATTTCTTTGATCTCACTCATAAGCGGATATCTTGGGTTGGCGCCTGTGCACTGGTCGTCGAATGCCTGCTCTACCATATCATCCAGGGTATCTAAGAAATGTTTCTCATCCACACCGTATTCTGCAATGGTCTTCTTTACGCCTACGGCAGCCTTCAGTTCTTCAATCTTGTCGATCAGTTTCTTTACGGCCTCTGCATCATCCTTTGCCTGGATACCTACGAAACGGGCGCACTCTGCGTATCTGGCCTGGGTGTGAGGATACTGATACTGGGAGAAGGTACCCATTTTCGTCGGACACTCTGCTGCATTAAACTCCACTACCAGGGAAATCAACAGTGCATTTGCAATACCGTGAGGAAGATGATGGAAGGCTCCCAGCTTATGAGCCATAGAGTGGCATACTCCCAGGAATGCATTGGCAAATGCCATGCCTGCCATACAGGAAGCGTCAGCCATTTTCTGGCGTGCCTCTACGTTGCTGCCATCATTATAACAGGTCGGAAGATATTCGAAAACATTTTTCATTGCTTTTAATGCTAAACCGTCGGTATAATCCGTTGCCATAACGGATGCATATGCCTCCAGAGCATGGGTCAGCACATCTACACCGGACGCACTGGTTAAGCCTTTTGGCTGGCTCATCATGTTGTCCGTATCTACAATTGCCATGTTGGGCAGAAGCTGATAGTCGGCAAGGGGGTATTTCACACCTGTATCCTGGTCTGTGATAACCGCAAACGGGGTTACCTCGGAACCGGTACCGGAAGAGGTAGGAATTGCAACGAAGTATGCTTTCTCCCCCATCTTCGGGAAAGTATAGACTCTCTTGCGGATATCAATGAAACGCATTGCCATATCCTGGAAGTCTACTTCCGGATGCTCATACATCACCCACATAATCTTGCCTGCATCCATAGCGGAACCGCCGCCCAGAGCAATGATCACATCCGGTTTGAATGCGGTCATGGCCTTTGCGCCTTCTTTGGCATTGGCCAGGGTTGGGTCAGGCTGAACATCGGAGAAGCACTGGTATACAATACCCATCTCGTCTAATTTATCCGTAATCGGCTTGGTGTAGCCGTTCATGTACAGGAAAGAGTCCGTTACAAGAAATGCTCTCTTCTTGTTCATCACATGTTTCAACTCATCTAAAGCAACCGGCATACAGCCTTTCTTAAAGTAAACCTTTTCTGGTGTGCGGAACCAAAGCATATTTTCTCTCCTCTCGGCTACGGTCTTTACATTCAAAAGATGTTTTACACCTACGTTCTCTGAAACGGAGTTTCCACCCCAGGAGCCACAGCCCAATGTCAGAGAAGGTACCAGTTTAAAGTTGTAAAGATCACCGATTCCGCCATGGGAGGAAGGTGTATTGATTACGATTCGGCATGTCTTCATGGCAGCCGCGTGTTTTGCCATCTTCTCTGTCTCATTGGTATTGATGTACAGGGAAGCCGTATGTCCATAACCGCCGTCTGCCACCAGTCTCTCCACTTTTGCAATGGCCTCGTCAAAGGTTTTTGCCTTATACATAGCCAGTACCGGAGACAGCTTCTCATGGGCAAACTCTTCGGAGATATCCACAGACTCTACCTCTCCGATCAGAATCTTCGTATTTTTCGGAACCTCCACACCGGCCAGCTGGGCGATACGATATGCGCTCTGTCCAACAATCTTTGCATTTAGGGCGCCGTTAATTAAAATGGTTTTCCGAGTCTTATCCAGCTCCTCCGGATTCAGGAAATAGCAACCGCGAAGGGCAAATTCCTTCTTTACCTCTTCATAGATGGGCTCCATAACCGTCACGGACTGCTCGGATGCACAGATCATACCATTGTCAAAGGTCTTGGAATGAATGATGGAACTTACTGCCATCTTAATATCGGCAGTGTCGTCGATAATTACCGGCGTATTGCCTGCGCCTACGCCCAGTGCCGGCTTTCCGGATGAATATGCCGCATGCACCATACCCGGGCCTCCGGTAGCCAGGATCAAGTCGGAACTCTTCATAACCTCCTGAGTCAGTTCCAGTGAAGGCACGTCGATCCAGCCGATGACATTTTCCGGCGCACCGGCTTTTACAGCCGCATCCAGAACAATCTTGGCCGCTGCAATGGTGCAGTCTTTCGCACGGGGATGTGGGGAAATGATGATGCTGTTTCTGGTTTTCAATGCCAGCAAGGTTTTAAAAATCGCCGTAGAAGTGGGATTGGTAGTGGGAATTACTGCTGCAATCAATCCAATAGGCTCTGCGATTTTCTTGATACCATAAGCCTTATCTTCCTCGATAACGCCGCAGGTCTTTGTATTTTTATATGCATTGTAGATATATTCTGCCGCATAGTTATTTTTGATAACTTTGTCCTCTACAATGCCCATTCCTGTCTCGGCTACGGCCATTTTAGCAAGAGGAATTCTCTGCTGGTTAGCGGCTTTCGCTGCCTCATAAAAAATTTTGTCTACCTGTTCCTGCGTGTAGGTAGCAAAAACACTCTGTGCCTGACGCATGGCTTTCATCTTTGCCATCAGCGCATCCACACTGTCAATAACTTCCGGTACCTCAACTTGAATGTTCTCTGCCATATTGACCTCCTGAAAGAAATAATTCTTTATACTGTGTCTTAACTTTACATTTTCATTTTAACATTCGTTAAAAAATTATCAATCTTAATTATTTACAAAGTTTTCGTCTTTTTACACAGTTTTTTTTATATTTTATATAACCTTCTTTTTT
>CAYWRB010000064.1:0-10429 GCA_964460025.1 uncultured Hungatella sp. | reverse complement strand
AGCCTTCAGGGCTTCCCGGCATACCGAAAAAGAAGGGACGGTAATTCTATGAAGTCAAAACACAAAAAAATTGATTATTCAAAATGGGGATATATCTTTATTCTTCCATTCTTTTTATGCTTTTTTATCTTTTCCTTTATTCCGCTTGTAGATACATTCCGATACAGCTTTTTCGAATATTACCGGTCCGGAATCAAGGAAATCGGCCCCAATTTTATCGGATTGGAAAATTACGGCAGCCTGTTGAAATCAGACATGCTCCGATATGCGGGAAACACCCTGATTCTGTGGATTATCGGATTCATCCCGCAGATTGTCATCGCCCTGGTCCTTGCGGAGTGGTTTGTGGATACCCGTCTGAAGATTCACGGAACACAATTTTTTAAGGTCGTGATTTATCTTCCCAACCTGATTATGGCGTCGGCATTTGCAATGCTGTTTTTCACTATGTTTTCCACCAACGGCCCTATCAATGCCATTCTCATGTCCATGGGATGGATAAAGCAGCCTGTTGATTTTCTGGGGTCCGTATTGGGAACAAGGGCTCTGGTAGGCCTGATGAACTTTCTCATGTGGTTTGGCAATACCACCATTATGCTTATGGCTGCGATTATGGGTATCAGCCCGGATATCTTTGAGGCCTCCGAACTGGACGGGTGCAACAGCTTTCAGAGATTCTTCTCCATTACCCTTCCGCTGATACGCCCCATTCTCACCTACACACTGATTACCTCCATCATCGGCGGCCTTCAGATGTTTGATGTTCCGCAGATTTTAACCAACGGACAGGGTACGCCGGACCGCACCTCCATGACGCTGATTATGTTCTTAAACAGCCACCTGAAAAGCAAAAATTACGGCATGGCAGGCGCATTGTCCGTTTATCTCTTTATCGTCAGCGGTATCCTCTGCTTCTTCGTGTATCGGATAACCAACGACCAGGATCCTGACGGCTCCAAGGCGGCAGCAAAAAAAGCAAGAAAGAAAAGGAGGGGATAAGGATATGAAAACAAAAGGATTAAGTTATGCCCGGAGTATATTCGCCCATGTAGTACTGGTTATTCTGTCATTTATGTGCCTGTTTTTCTTCTACATTTTGTTTGTCAACGCAACCCGTTCCCACGCAGACCTGCAGAAAGGCTTCTCGGCTCTTCCAGGCGGCTATCTGTTTAAAAACTTAAGCAGCGTGGCCAATGACGGAACCTTTCCCATGTTCCGGGGAATTTTCAACAGCCTTCTTGTATCCGGTTCCAGCGCGGCAATCTGCACCTATTTTTCGGCCCTGACAGCCTATGGCCTGTATGCATACGATTTTAAACTGAAAAAAGCGGCCTTTACGTTTATTATGGCCATTCTCGTCATGCCCACACAGGTTACGGCAATGGGATTTCTGCGGTTGATAACCAACATGGGAATGTATGACTCCCTGCTTCCCCTGATTCTTCCGTCAATCGCTTCGCCGTCGGTATTTTACTTTATGTACAGCTACCTGCAGTCCTCCCTTCCTCTGTCTCTGGTGGAGGCGGCAAGAATTGACGGCTCCGGCGAGTTCTGGACCTTTAACAAAATCGTCCTTCCCATTACAAAGCCAGCCATTGCGGTACAGGCAATCTTCACCTTTGTAGGTTCATGGAACAACTATTTCGTTCCCGCACTGGTTATCCAGTCGAAGGATAAAATGACCGTTCCCATCCTGATTGCTACCCTCCGGGGCGCTGACTATATGAACTTTGATATGGGCAAGATTTACACCATGATACTGGTAGCCATTGTTCCTATTATCCTTGTATATCTCTTCCTCTCCAAGTACATCATCGCAGGCGTAACCCTGGGAGGGGTGAAGGAATAACAAAAGATAAAAGAGGCTGTGAGAAATGAAGTCGATGAAACTCTATTTCTCACAGCCTCTTTTTTAACCAAGGGCCTGTTCAAATATCTTAAGCAGCTGTTCCTTATGAAAAGGCTTATCCACAAAGCCCCTCACTCCGATAGCATTGGCTCTCTCAAAGGTATCGTCATATGCCAGAGAAGAAATCATCACAATCCTGGCATCCGGATGTTGTTTCAGAATAATCTCAGAGGCATCCAGTCCGTCCATCCCTGTCATGATAATATCCATAGTCACCAGATCCGGCTTTACTTCGTCATACTGGGCAATGGCATCCTCCCCGCTTCGGCAGTACGCGGCAATCTCATAATCCGTCCCTGCCAAAACATCCCCCAGCTGTACCCGTACCAGACGGGAATCATCTACTACCATAATCCGTTTGCTCATTTCTTATGCTCCCCTCTCTTCGTCTTTATCTGAACTGCTTCCATCCCCGCCGGAACACGGCACATGGTGAATCAACTGCGCACCTCCGCAGTACTCATCCGAATATGTAAGCATGAACTGTATCTCACGCCCCTCCGGTTCATAGCGTCCTCGATAAAATACAGGCGTGCCGAAATGAGCCGGAACCTGTGTAGCCCGGAACATAGCCCCGGCTATCCTGCCGCAGAGTACGTTGAAATACTCTTTGCTGAATTCCTCCAGATCCTCAGGGCTGACGAATTCCTCATGAAAGGAATTGCTTGCCATACGCTTAAGAAGCTCTGTATCGGCACAGAGAGTAAGGCTGGTGCGGAACCCTCTGTCAAAGGTAATCTGAACCGTACAAAGGTCTTCCCCAGGCGACTGATTTCCCTGGTGAAGGCGCACCCCTGCGGTACACTCCGTCACATCCTGGACTGCCTGATCCAATATCTTCTCAAGATCCTCTTTTGACATTGCAGTATTCATCTTATACTATCCCTCCCCTGTTACATCTCCTCTTTTTCACTCTCGTTCTCCTCCTGTCCGAATACCCGGCGGACCCTTTTTAACAGCTCGATAGTAGAAAAAGGTTTCAGCAGATAATCACAGATTCCAAGTCTGGCGCTCTCCACAACAATATCCTTATTCTCCACTCCGGTAAGCATGATCACCGGTATCTCTTTGCACTCTTCCATAGTACGTATTTTCCTCAGAGTCTCTATGCCGTCCTGCTGTGCCATACGAATATCCAGAAGAATCAGATCCGGCTTCTCCAGCTCCAGATATCTCAAAGCCCGCATCCCTGAATTGACAGTGACCAGATCATAATCATTCCGCAAGATAGTCGAGATTCGCGTTAAGACAATAACATCATCATCCACCGCTAAAATACGCTTTTTAAAATGCTCCCCTGTTTGACTCATTTTTCTTCCTCCTTTTTTAGGGTAACGGCACGCGCCCCTTTTAGGCACCTGCCACGTCGTCCTCCTCAAGCAGTTCCAACAGCTGGCCCAGCAGCTCCTCAGCCCTGTCATCCTCGTATAATCTCAGCTGTTCCCGTATCTCCGAAAGGCGCTCCTGTACGTACTCAGGCAATTCATGGCTCAGCATTGCCTCCACTCTTTCCGCACACTTCTGGGATCGAAAATGTTTCAATTCTTCCAATGCTGCCGACGCCTCTCCCTTAAGTTCCCGTATGGTCAAAGGCGGAAGTTTTTCTTTACTCCCATTCTCCTGTCTGCGCTGCTCCAGAAACTGTCCGATATTCGCCAGCAGATTCTCATATTCCGCCATCAAACGCGGAAACTGGTCATGGATAAATTCCGTGTCTCCCTGTACGGCGGCATTCTCCTGGGCACGGGCCATGGCAGACACCTTCATAGCCCCAATGTTGGCAGAGGCACTTTTCAGCCCATGAACCTCTATCTGGTAGCGCAGAAGATCGGATTCCACAACCTCACAGAGAAGCTCTGTCTTGCGTCTGCCGTCTATGCAGTAAAGATCCAAAAGCTCCACGAATCCCTCTTCATCACCGGAATAATACTGCATGACAGCATCCATATCCACCCCGTCGATCCGGAATGCCTCCGGATCCAGCGGTTTGGATTCCTCCCGTACCTCTTCCGTCTGCCTGTATTTCTCCGGCACCCAGCGCAGTAAAAGCCGGTTCAGCTCCGCCCTGTCTAAAGGCTTGGCGATAAAATCCTGAAAATCGTGTTCCAGAAAACGTTCCCTCATCCCCTCCATGGCATTGGCCGTCAATGCGATCATAACCGGATAAGTCCCGTTTTCGCCGCAGTCTCTGCGGATAATCTCCGCCGCCTCCACGCCGTCCATGTCAGGCATCATATGATCCATAAAAATGATATCATACCTCTCGGCACGCACCAGCTCAATGGCCTCCGGCCCGCTTTCTGCCTCTGTCAGATCAAAAGCGTAATTTTTTAAAAAGCTTCTGGCCACCTTTCGGTTGATCACATTGTCATCCACAATAAGCACCTTCATACCAGGCGCCGTAAACATATCCGTAACCTTCTGTTCTGCCTGAGGCAGCTCCTGCATCTCCGAAACCGGCTGTCTGTCCACAATCTTCTGGGGAAGCGTAATGGTGAATGTGGTTCCTTTTCCATAAGTACTTTCCACATGGATGGTGCCCTTCATCAGCTCTACCAGATGCTTCACAATGGCAAGCCCCAGTCCCGTACCCTCCACGCTCCGGTTCCGCTTTGCATCTACCTGCCGGAAATCCTCGAAGATCTTCTGAAGATCCTCTTCCCGAATGCCGCAGCCCGTATCCTCCACGCAGAAAGTCAGCAGCTCCTCATCCTCGTTCTTTCCGGGCTTCCCGGTAATGTATACCCGTACATATCCCTTCTTCGTAAATTTTATGGCATTGCTGATTATATTCAGCAGTATCTGCTTGATTCTGCCGTCATCGCCGTTGTAGCGGCTGGGTATGGTCTGGTCACATTCATACTTCAGAATCAGTCCTCGCTGTGAAGCCGCCATATCCATGATTCCTATAATCTCATCCGCCATATCTTTTATGTAATAGTTCACAATCACCAGTTCCATTTTGCCTGCCTCCACCTTTGACAGATCTAAAATGTCATTGATGATGGTCAGCAGATTTTTGGCCGCAGACTGCACATCCTTGGCGTAGCCGTAGATCTCCGTATCTCCGCATTCCTCCATAATGATATCGTTCAGCCCGATGATAGCATTCATGGGAGTCCGGATCTCGTGGGACATGTTTGCAAGGAATTCACTTTTGGCGATACTGGCTTTTTCCGCCTGACGCCGTACCCGCTTGATCTCATTGATATAAGACTTTATATCCGTCATATCCAGAATCAAGATAACACAGCCCTGTATCCTTCCGTTTTCATCTACGATATGCTTGCTGTGACTTTCGTAGTGCTGTCCGTTTATAGAAAAACTCTGGGGAATATCCTTGTTCAGCATTTCCTCCCGAAAGCCCTCCACTACCCGGATATTTTCTCCCAGTTTATGGGAAGGAAGACATGGGAAGATATCTGCCGCCGCTCTGTTATAGCTGACCAGCCGGTCATGGTCATCCAGTGCGATGACGCCGTCCCCCATACTCTCCAGAACCTTCTCCGCTGCCAGATAACGGAAATCATAATTACGGCGGCTCCAAATTACAATAACCACCATGGACATGGAAACCGTTAGTGTCAGAGGCGTGAAATCAAAAATGTTCACCAGTTTAAAAATATATGTGATCAGAACAATGACAGGTAAGCTGGAAATAGACAGAATCGTCCAATACTGGCGGTTGAGCTGCCGGTCCGTACGTCCGTGGATCGCGCTCACCAGTGTATAGATGCAAAGGGCATAAGGAATAATGGTGTGGCCGATCATAAAAAATACATACAGCGGTCCATAGCTGAGGCTGATATAATGGAATCCGGATCCCCAGGGCACCCACTGGACATCCTGGTAAAACAGACCGTGCCAGTTAAAAATCGCCGAGGGAAGGGATAACAGGCTGATTAGGGCAAGAACTCCCAAAAGTTTTTTCGGCTGAGTAACCGAACAATAGATATAGATAAACCAGCAATAGCACAGAGGGATAAAAGCGGAACCTACTTTTTCCACAGCAACCGCCGTCATGGCCGCCTCCACCGTAGGCGCAATCAATTCCAATAAATAACCCACATTCTGCACCACAGAACCGCACAGGATCATAATCAGCAGCTTCTGCTCTCTGGCTCCGTCTCCGTTAAGAAGAAGAAATAACGCTATCGTTGTGAGACATATCCCAAAACACTCTAATGCAATAACAAAATTTACCATACTCCCTTTCCTTCCCCTTACGTTTTAACCTGCTGTTATTATGATGATGGTTTTCCCCTCTGCTATAAAAATACAATATTACAAATTCCAAATTATGTCAAGAAATACCTGTCTGCGGCAGCATCTATAGCTTACGATCCATGAATCAATTATATGGCAAAAAGAAACGCCTCCAGGATTCTATTCCCGAAGGCGTCCGTCTCTGCCTCTTTTTATCACTTGCCTGCTTTTAATCTCTGAACGCTGGTTTTTACCTCTTCCGTTTCCAGCTTATCAAGGGCCTCAATGGCCGCCTGCACCTGATTGTCTTCGCTTAATTCCACCACGGCCTTGGTCTTCAACTCCTCATCCAGATCCACCTCCACATCCGGCTCCAATCCCTTCCCATGAAGGTCAAAGCCGCTGGGGGTATAATAATGGGATGTGGTCAGCTTAATAGCCGTCCCGTCTCCAAGAGGAATCAGCTGCTGCACGATTCCTTTTCCAAAGGTCTGAGTCCCTACCGCGATTCCCGCCTCATAATCCTGAACCGCTCCTGTAAATACCTCCGCAGCGCTGGCTGAATTCCCATTGACAAGCACAGCCATAGGTACCTTCAGTTCATGATTATCCTCCTTCGGATATCGGCTGTCCGTAGTCCCGCTGTCCGACTCCTTCACAATCTTTCCGTCCTCACAGAAGTACCGGTCTCCCTTACCATTTTTATCCTCCGTGTAGATCAGCATCCCGTCCATCTTATCTTCCGGAAGCACATAAGCCAGCATTTCCACTGCCGTATCCAGGACCCCTCCCGGATTGTTGCGCATATCGATGAGCAGCTTCTCCATCCCCTGCTTTTCCAGGTCATCAACGGCATCCTTAAACTGCTGGGACGTCACCTCGTCAAACTGCATCACATAGATATATCCGACTTTATCCTCCAGCATCTGGTATTCCACCGTAGGCACCTCAATCTGCCGCCTCTGTACCTTCAGTTCGACTTCTTCACTGGCCTCCCCCCGGAGAACCGTAATATTCACATAACTTCCCTCTTCTCCACGGATATCTTCCTTCACCAGCAATGCCAGTTCCTTCCCCGTCACTGCCTCGTCCTCTACTTTGTAGACAATATCTCCCGGAAGCATACCGGCCTCCAGCGCAGGTGAACCTGCAAACACCTTCACAATCGTCACGATTCCCGAAGTCACATTCTGCTGTACCATAGCTCCAATCCCACAGTACTCACCGGTGGTATCTTCCATCAGGGACTCAAAATTTTCCTTATTATAATACACGGAATACGGATCATCCAGTCCATACATCATCCCCAGATAAATACCGTCCTCGATCTTCTCCACGTCCTCATCAAACAGAAAAAGCCGGTCTACAATACTCTCCATATATTTTAACTTGGTATCAATCTGTTCAAAATTGATCTTAGAGCCACTCTCAAGACCGCTGCTGTCCGCCTGCTGCATCTCCACCTGATTATCGATCACTGTGCGCCCGATCAAAAAGATCCCGGCAGATACCCCCACGATAATCAGACCCACAAACGATGTCACCAATGCCCCGACCAGGACACCTTTCCAAAATTTATTCTTTGTCTCTTTACTTTCCATTTCTGTCTCCTCTTAGGGCTTAATATTCCCATCCCCAAGCCATAATATACCAACCTGCTGATTCACACCATATTCTCTCTTCTTCCGTTTCGCAGTCAAGCAGCCCTGAGAGGACGGCACCAAGGGAGATTCCTTACACCTTCAAATGCTTCCGAATCGTAAAAAAGCTTGCAAAAAAACCAATCCCCAATCCCAGCAGAACGGCTGTCCCGGCCATATAGGGAAAGATCTGTTCCAACGGCAGAATCTGAAAGATTCCTGACAAAATCTGAAAACGATCCGCCACATACCCGATCACCTGCCGGTACAGATAAAACATACAAGCCAGAGGAATCACCGCCCCCAGCAGTCCGATCACAATTCCTTCCACCACAAAGGGCGCACGGATCATATAATTGGTAGCCCCAATATAACGCATAATCTGGTTCTCATTCTTCCTGAAAGCAGCCGCTACATTGATGGTATTGCTGATGAGGAACACGGAAACTGCTAAAAGGACCCCGATGATCACAACCGACAAAATCCCCACAATGGCATTAAAGCTGGTAAGCCCATCTGCCGCACTGTTTGAATAATTTACCCGGCGGACTCCGTTTACTCCCTGAAGATAAGCCACAAACTCCTGCTGCTTAGAAATATCATTTAAAAAGATCTGGTAAGAAGCAGCCCCTGCCAAAGGATTATCCTCCATAAATCCCTCAGCCAAGTCCTCCACTCCGGCAAAATAATCTTTGGAAAAAGTCTCCCAAGCTTCACTCTCGGAGGTAAACTGCATCTCTCTCACTTCGCTGCGCTTTCCGATCTCATCTCCTATGGCATGGATCTCGCTTTCCGTCAGATTCTCATCAAAAAATATGGTGATACCAACCGTGGTCTCCACATTGCGAACCATATTTCTCACATTGGTTATAATGCTGAAAAACATACAGAACAAAAAAATACACGCAGAAATCGTCGCAACCGATGCCAGAGAAAACCAAACGTTTCTGCATATATTTATGATGCCTTGCTTCAGGCAATACCAAAATGTACTAATCCTCATGTAAATATCCGCCTTCTATCTCATCACTTACCACGCAGCCGCGCTCCATCACAATGACACGCTTCTGCATTCTGTCTACAATCTCCTGGCTGTGGGTGACCACCACCACGGTAGTCCCCATCCGGTTAATCTCATCCAACAGCTTCATAATCTCTATGGCATTATGGCTGTCCAGATTCCCCGTAGGTTCGTCGGCCAGAAGCACTTCCGGCCGATTGATCAGCGCACGGGCAATAGCTACCCGCTGCTGCTCACCGCCGGACATCTGCTGTGGAAACATTTTATATTTGGAAGAAAGTCCCACCATCTGAAGCATGGCAGGAACAGACTCCCTGATCCTTCTGGTAGAGGTCCCGATAATCCTCTGGGCAAATGCCACATTCTCATATACGTTCCTGTCCTTTAAAAGCCGGAAGTCCTGAAACACGACTCCCAATCTTCTGCGGTACTTGGGAACATACCGCCTTGGCATCTTTCCCAGATTCATATCATTGACAATGATCTTGCCGGAAGTAGGCTCCACCTCCTTCAGAAGCAGCTTCACCAGGGTCGATTTCCCGGAACCGCTGCGGCCCATGATAAACACAAATTCTCCGTCTTCAATGGTTATATTAACATTCTTAAGCGCCTTATTGCCTGCGTCGTATGTCTTACAAATATTTGAAATCTCTATCATCCTGTTCTCCGGTTCCTAAAAATCTGAATTTTCCATGTATTTCATATACTTAACCACCATAAGCGCGATCTTGAAGGTAATGGCGTCCTCAAAGGTGCGCAGATCCAGCCCGGTGCTCTTCTGCAGCTTATCCAACCGGTAGACCAAAGTATTCCTGTGAATATAAAGCTGTCTGGAAGTCTCCGACACATTCAGGCTGTTTTCAAAAAATTTGTTGATGGTCGTCAGCGTCTCATCGTCAAATTCATCCGGAGACTTTCCGTCAAAGATCTCCCTGATAAACATCTTACACAGCGGAATAGGAAGCTGATAGATCAGACGCCCGATCCCCAGCCTGCTGTAAGCGATCACATTCTTGTCGCTGTAGAAGATCTTTCCCACATCAAGAGCCATCTTGGCCTCCTTATAAGACCTGGAAACCTCCTTGATCTCTCCTACCACCGTACCAAATGCCACATGGACCTTGGTCATGGCCTCCGTATTCAGCATATCCAGAATCACATTGGCTGTCTTCTCCAGATCCTCCTGGGTCTCCCCCGGCTTCACTTCCTTCACCAGAATAATATTCTTCTCATCCACTGCCGTAATAAAGTCTTTTACCTTGCCTGCAAACAGACTCCTTACGGTCTCTAAAGCGCCGGCATCCTTCTCATACTTTGTCTCAATAATATAGACCACTCTCTTAGCACTGGTCTCAATATGAAGCTTTTTGGCACGATTATAGATATCCACCAGCAAAAGATTGTCCAGCAGAAGATTTTTAATAAAATTATCCTTATCGAAACGTTCCTTGTAAGCCACCAGAAGATTCTGGATCTGAAACGCAGCCAGCTTCCCGATCATATATACGTCTTCACTGTGGCCTCTGGCCAGCAAAATATATTCCAACTGATGCTCGTCAAACACTTTGAAAAACTGATATCCCTGAATCACCTGGCTGTCTGCCGGCGAATCTACAAAAGCAAGAATAGAATTCTCATTCTCCTCTGCCTCCG
>CAYWRB010000063.1:0-10558 GCA_964460025.1 uncultured Hungatella sp. | reverse complement strand
ATCCGTTCCTTTTCCGCCTTGTCCACAGGCAGAGACTTCCTGGCATTCTGCTTAAGTCCCCTTTTTTCCTCCAGCTCCCGGACATTTTTCCGGAACTGGGCCTGCTCCTTCGCCAGCTGATCCCGTCGGGTCTGCAGCTGATTGGTATCGATAAGCTTAGCGCGCAAATGCATAAGGTCTTTGGCCTCTCGATAGAATCCGCCATTCTGCTTTTTATAGGCCTCCACTGTGGGGCTCCCCTTTTCCCACTCCTCTTTTTCGATCAGGGGGACGTTCTTAAAGTCTTCCTTCATCTGCTCCAGGCGCTCCATAGTCAGATCCATATGCTTTTTATCCAGCACGTCTCCCAAATAAAATTCCAGTTCAGCCCGGTCCAGCCGGCTGATCTTCTCGGCCAGCTCCCGGTCTACCCCCGCGATCCACTTGGGCTGCCGTGTCATGCCGTTTTTCCCTTTCTCCTCCACGCTCTTGACCCCAAGGAACGCCATGTCATTATCGATGGCTTTTAAGCCGGTCAGCTGACGTTTTCCGTCCTTGTCCGGCTCCCCGATCTGGTAGAGGGCGTTCCCGTCATGCCGGTCGCTCTGTCCGCAGAGGTAATCGAACAACTCCAGACGGTTGGCGTCCCGCACGAACCGCGGGTCGTCCAGGCCGGCCTTGTCTAATTGATTCCTCTCTGTCTCGTTCTCTGTCTTTACATCCAGCCCTTCCACAAACTCCATGAAATTGCCTTCCACGATTTTTCCGTTGCGCATCATCTTGATCCGTTCAGAATGAGCCACCATATGCCCCAGCCCCAATGCTTCTGCCATACGGCTGGTCAGCTCATTGCGCCGGTCCAGCCTCCCGTTCTTACAATCTACGCCGGCCCTTTCCGCCGCGGAATGCATCCCCTCGACGGCCCTGAGCCGTTCTCCCAGGCCGGAGATCACACCCTCCATGTCCGGATCCTCCATGGCTTCAATCAGATCGTCATAATGCCCCTTTGACGCCTCAGGGTCTTTTAACCGTTCATTGACGGCCTGATACATAAGCGCGGTCATCCAGGTCTCTGCCACCTCCTTGGAACTGAATGTCACACCGCCGATTTTTTTTCCAAACGCCTCTATCACATCCAGGTGGTTCCCCAGCGCCAGCTGGATCGGTCCCGGCGGGAGGGCGGAGACGAAATTCTGTCCCAGCGTCCGGATATCCGTCTCCATGTATTCGGAGAAGATCCCCTTCTTGCCATTTACCTCCACCACGCTGCGAGTGCTCTGCCCATTGGCTACGGTGCCTGTCTTCACGTCCGCCTTCACCAGGGGTACGGGAAAACTCACGTTCCCCCATTTCTTCCCGTCATGGATCGCCTGCTCCAGCTTCGGCTTGCTGCGGACCGCATCCAGGTTAGCCTCCAGATGCTCCTCCATCTGCTCCTGTATGAGATTTCGTTGGTCGATACCTACCGCCGTCTTATCCGGAGTGGCACGAAAGGCCTCATAGGCATCCTGGAACTTTCTGGAATACCCTGTGATCTTCATGGCGGAACCCATATCCACCTCTACGTTATCCATAGCCTTGATCTGGCTGTAGGCAATCTGGCAGCCGGTAAACCGACTAAAGCCCATAGCCTTTTCCACCAGCTTTAAACGCTCTTTCCCGCTTTCCGTGGAAGCGCCCTGCCGTTTCTCCAGATAGTCCTTGCAGGCAGCCGCAAACTGCTGGTTATAGACCTCCTTCTGCTCCGGATCCTCTGTGGCAGCCATCTTCTCTAACCCTGCATAGACAGCCTTGAACGCAGCGGAATCCTTCCAACTGCTGGCCTTCTTAAATTCCTCCAGAAGCTTCTGCGCGTCCGTAAGCTGGGTCTGGCTCTTCTCGTCTTTCCTCTTGTCCGCTGTCTTATTTCCTTTTCCAAAAAATGCCATAGTTTCCCCCTATCATCACTCTTTTTGCCTGAGTTTTCTTATCCAACCGGGCGGATATAGAATCTTCCATACCCATCCCCGGAGCCATACTTTACCTCACAGTCGCCGATACGGATCCACTGCTCCCTGCCGATTCCCCATCGGTTCTCTTCCTCCCATGCACTGTAAAGGGCTTCCGCCAAAAGATCCGGCACCGACGATACCTGGTAAGCCATGGCCCGGAATACCTCATAATTGCAGGAAGCCGTCCTGGAACTTTCCGCCCGCTCCCCGTCCAGAGCCGCCCGGATATCCATCCGGTATCTTCCCTGCCCCGGCTCCCGGTACAACCCCAGCAGTACGGTCTCCTTCGCCGTACCGTTCTTATCCGATGCGGCGGTTCTGCTGCCTGACGAAGAAGTACTCCCAGGAGTTACGGTGATTCTGCCGGAAGCCGAAGAACTGCCGGACGTTGTCCCTTCCGCCGTCTCAATCTTTACAAACTCTACGGCATTGTCCCCAACCCTGAGGCTTCGGTTTCCTGAAAATCTCTGGCTCAGTTTGGTTCTCATCCCGTTCAGTGCCTCTTTCCCGCTCCACTCCCATGACGGATAACACACCTGATAAGGCGCCTTAAACTCCGTCTCCAGAATCGTCTCCTTTTTCTCATACCAGGCCCCGTCCTGATCCACATAATACCCGTCAGGAGTGATCGTATCTTTTAACATGCCTCCGCTCTGGGGAAAATAGTAAGATTTTCCCTCCACTTCCACCCAGCCCACAGCCGGACTTCCGTCCTCCAAATAATAATGCCATCCGTCCTCCTGCTGCGACCATCCTGGTTCTGCGCCCAGAGCCGGAAGAGAGACAGCCAGGGCCATTGCAAGACCGGAAACCGCTGCCCTCAAACCCTTAAATCTATCGTTTATCTTCATTGATTTCTTCATCCTTTTCTTTTCCTGAATCATTTTCCTGTCCTTACTTATGGGGCCCCTCTGCCTGCTTCGTCTTCTTCTGAGGCTCCGCCGCCTGATTTTCCTTCTTCCTAAGCTCCGTAGCGTTCTTTCGCCTCTCAGCCAGATGAAACTTTGGATTCCTTTTCAATGCATCCCGGCTCTCCCGGCTCTGAAGTTCTTTAAAATCCAGGGCAACTTTTGGCCCGGCGGCCCTTTCCGCCTGCATATCCTTAAAATGGTGGGTGATAAAAGCGTCTTTATGCTCTATTTTTTTTCCGAGTATTGCGTTTGTAAAGCGTTCTCCACGCTCGGCCTGAAGTGTCTTTTCAAAACTTTTCAGGCCATTGATATATCTTTTTCCCCTTTCGTCCGTATCAGCAACCTTTTCATCAATGGCATACTCCTTTAAATCCCAACCGTCCGGTTTGACAGTAACCATATTTTTCTCCATATGGGCCTTAAATTTTTCCACCCGCTCCATCATGACATCGATCTGATTCTGTGGAATCACATCTCCCAGGGCATATTCCAAAGTCTCTCTGTCCAATTTCCTGATATGCTCTGCCATCCCCTCATCGATAAATGTCATATTCTCAATACTGCTTCCCTGCTCCTTTAACCAGTACTCCTTACTGCTGCCAAAGGACAGGTCATTGTCAATCCCCTGAAGGCCTATGATGGAACGCTTTCCGTTTTCATCGGGCTCGCTGAGCTGGTAAGCCATATTCTTTGAATGTCTGTCGTTCTGGGCACAAAGGTAATCGAAGACCTCCAGGGTAGTCATATCCCGGTAAAATCCCGGATTCTGCTTTACTTCTACCTGGTCTAACATACGGCGGACCTTCTCATTTTTCGAATCAGCAACCACTCCGTCGGCCATTTCCATAAAACATCCCGTAAGGACTTTGCCTCCTATGCGGACTTTCATTTTTTCCGAGTGAGCCGCGATATGTCCCACCCCCAGAAGTTCCGCTATGCGGGAAGTAGCCACATTCCTGTCCGTCAGTTCATATCCTTCATCCGCCTTCACACCCAAAAAACCTTTGGTCAAATCACTTACTGCTTTTGCCTGGCTTTCAGACCGGACAAACTTCCCCAAAAGGCTCCCGTCGTTGATGAGCTGGTCAAAGGCCTTAATCTCCTTCTTTCCGGAGTTTAAAAATCCTGCCTCCCCTACTTTCTTCGCTTTCTCCTGTATGACTGCAAGCTGAAAATACCGATACTTATCAGTGGACTCCGTCATCCCCGGTTCAGGAGGATTCACCCCTGTGAGAAACTCCTTATAAGTACTGAATACCTTTTTCAGCTTTTCATCCCCATCCCCCAGAGTCTTTTCAATCGCCTCCTCCATAAGTCCCAACTCTTCTTTTTTCCCCAGCTTTTCTCCCGCCTTCAGCTTTCCTTCACGCTCCCGGACACTTTCCTGATAGGCTTTTACCACCGCGGCCGCCTTATTAAGCCCCTTCTCGTCACCGAAGATCTTTCCCAATTCCTTTCTCCCCGGCGCCTTCTCATCCATCTGATTCCAGTGTTCTCCCACACAGCAGGAGAAACGTACATCGGAATACACGGCATCATCAAGTTTTTCCAGCCTGGCTTTGAATTCCTCCTGGTAATTTTCCATCACCTCTTTAAAGTCCTTCTCTCTCGGATCGATCCCGTCTATGATCTGGTCCAGATGTCCCTGCTGGGTATTGAGATAGTATCTCTCCGTAAAAAATCCTGTTTTCCCTCCGCACTCCACTTTATACCTTTTGTTGACATTATCCCCTATTACCTGGACATCGGCTCCCATCTCCACTTCCGCCATCTTAAAAGCCCCTGCCTGTCTCCAGGTCTTGCCCTCCTGTTCCCGGACCACCCTCATGTCACGGGCCTGGTCAAGATTTAGGTCTTCCCGAAACATTGCCAAACTGTCCACCACCGCCAGGCGCTCTCTTCCTGATGCGCTCCTTGCATTCTCATGGCTTGAAGAATACTGCTCACAGGCCTTTTTTAAAATTTCACTGGCTTTCATCATCTTCTTGGCGCTTTCTAGGCTGATGGGAAGATCCTGAAGCTTTGAGAACTCTTCAAGGGCCGAAGCTACCTCCTGAAAGCTTTGGGAATTGCCGCTCTTTTTCCCCTCGTCCCGAAAATACTCTTCAAATTCCTCCAGTTTCCATGTCCTTCCCCTGAGATTCCCTGCATGCTGTTTTCCGAATAAATCCATAACTGCCTCCTTCTTAACGAATGGTTTCGCTGGCTTCCTCCGTCTGCTCCTTGCTGTGTTTCTCCTTATATTCCTCATTCCACTGATCCAGAGGACTCTTTGTCACTTCCTCGCTTTCCGCCTCCGATGAACTCTCCGCCTGTCTGCTGGCTTCCTCCGCCTGCCTTCTGGCTTCCTCTGCTTCCTTTTCCTTAAGTTCCTTTAAAGACGCCTTCATGCTTTCATTGCAGAGTGTGGACAAATTGTATTCATAAACCCTGGAAAATGCCGCATCCAGGCTGTTGTAGGACCGTTCCCCGTTTAAAAAACCCACAGAGACAAATTGACTGCCAATTTTCCATGTGCCAAACCAGCTTCCCCTCTCCAGTACGGCGCTTGCCTCAGAGACAGGATCATAAAACATCAGCCCCTTATCCTGGGAGGTCAGCAAAAACCCCTGAGTATGTCCTCCCAGAGCCAGGTCACAGATCCCTTCCGCCCCTCTCGCCTTCAGTTCCCCAGCCAAAACCATGTCCAGGCTCAAATTGGCATGAAGCACCTGTTCCTCCGTATAATAGTCTGTGCCATAGACACTTTCCATCTCCGGCAAATTATCCTCATTCTTTTTCTCAAACATGGCATCATAAGCCGAATCTCCCGGCTCATACCCGCCTGCCAGCTTTCCGTACAGAATCTTCTGAGGCGTTTCCTTTTTATTTCCTCCGTGGGCCTCGTCCCGGACGATGGCCATGGAAACCTTGCCGAATTCCACATAATAAACCACTCCGTCATCCAGAAAGGCCCCTGCCTGGGTATCCTCCGTCACCTGATAAGGCGTATCCGAAAGTTCCCCTCCCGGTTTAATCCACCGCACCCTTTCATCCTGGCCGGTGCACTGAATCTCACCGCCGATGCATTTTCCCAAGGCAACTGCCTTCTCCTTATCCATCACCCAGTAAGATTCCACATAAGCATGTTCAAGCGGCGCATACCGTTTGGTATTGATTCCGCTTAAAGTCTGGGTGCGGGTTTCCGTATGCTTTATGGGCTCGGCAGCTTCCCCCTCCGCCGACGTCTCCCCGTCCTCATACCACACATAGGTATACTCTCTCTCTATCTCCTGAGGATTATAATAGATAAAATTCCCGGTCTTTCCAAAAAGGTCGCTGTACTTGCCATTATATGGGATAAACAGCTTTTCCAGCTCCCACTGCTCCTTTACATCCCTGAAATTCACATAGGAATCCGGCTTAGGCAAAAAACTGGTGACCCCCTCCTCCGAGGTAAATACCGCTTCCTCCTTCCACCGGTATACCTTGGCATTGCCAAAACTCCCAAGCCAGGCATTGCCCCACTGATCCGGATAATTCTTCACAATCTGATTCCAGTCAGCCATACCGTCCGGCGCTGTCTCATACTCCTTCCCCGCCGTCTGAGCAATCCATGTATTCTTCTGCTTCTCAAAAGCCTCATTCTCCTGATCCATGCCGGAATTCACCGGCTTATACTCATACACCAGAATCCTGGATTCCGTCTTCTGCTCCATCTCTTCATCCAGTTCCTCTGTCTCGTCATCATCTACAGGCTTCTCCCGGGTCAGCTTCAGATCCTCTGCCTTAAGTCCGGGAACATCGATGGCTTCTTTCTCTATGGACACCTCCAGATAGATCCGGTTCTGCCCGTCCGTCACCGCATTGACCACGGAAACATCAAAGGCGTCCTGGAACTGTTTTCGAATAAATGTTTCAATATCCCCTTGAAATTTCACGGTTCCGTCGCTGCTATACAGATACCCGTGACCGTTGTCATAAACAAATACATCTCCGCCCGGATCGCACACCTGGACAAAAAAGGCCTCTTCCCCGTTCGGCTGCCCTGAGGCAGTCTGTTCGTTCTCATCCTCTCCCTGCCGCCTGTAAACATTTTCATGGAATACCTGAAAGTCCCCGCTGGCATAATTGTAAAAGGCAGCGCAATGGACTATCTTCCTTGGCCTTCCTCCGTCCTCCGCCCGGGTCACATAACCATAGATAAACGTTCTGTCACTCTTTAATCCCGCAATCTGAAAGCCTTCTATGTCATCCGATTCCTTTGAATGTCCTGATTTTATCTGAAACGCCGCTTTCCCTTCCAGCTCCTTAAACTTCTCCGTCATATTCTGTTGAAAATAGTCAGGGACCTTTTTCAACTCCCCCGTTATCTCCAGACGGTTCTCCCCGTTCTCATTTGTAACCGCCTCAGAAGCCGCAGACGTCCGAAACTCTTCATAATCCACTTCCATAGACCCCATAAGAGAGCTGCAGCCTGTGAAAAACACAGTAACTGTCAGGCTAAAGAGCACTGCCGTTATCATTCTTTTCACAATCCGCACCTTCCTCTCATCCGGTTTTAATCCTATTTGAACTCATCCGGTTTTACCTGCTTTAGAATCATCTGGTTTTCTCCGGTTCGAAATCATCCGGTTCCCTCCGCCTAGGAATCTGCCGAAAAACCGCCGGCGGCGGCTTTTCGGCACCCAAATCTTTCGCCCTTATGACGCAGCGGTCCCTACTGCGCTGTTCATCCAGCTCTGCATTGCGCCCATGCCAAGCTTCAGCACCACAATCAGAACGAAAATCAGCACAAAGCCTATAATTGCGTTTTTCAGGCTGTTCTTTGCCTTCTCTCTGTCCTGAGGCTCCTCCGCCTTGGCCAGTTTGGCTCCCAAAAGAATACAGTAAATCGTTCCAAGTGCCCCTACGATTCCCAGTGCCGGTGTCAGCGCCATATTTAAAAGGCTGATAATCGGTGCACTTACCGTCTCAAATGGGTTGTTTCCTGCCGTTGTCAATAAAAAATACATGTCCCTACCTCCTGATTTTTCTTTCTATTGCATTCGCCTCCCTATGTAATAAAGAAAGCGAAAAACAAACTATAAAATTCTCATATCCCGCCGCAGCATCACAAGCCTTATGCCGGCTGCGGCAAGAATCGCGGCGGCCGCCAGAATCACCCGCCAGTCAACAGGGTTATAAGTCTGCCGAATTCTCAAATGATAAACCCTCCGGTTCCCCGCCTCATCTTCCACCGACAGTTCATAATTTCCAGCCGCTGTCAGGACATTGCCCACCGCATATCCGTGATTTCCGTTATAATTCATGGAAACCCGGCAATCCGGCTCCGAAGGGTAAAACTCTATGGGTCCCGAAACACCTTCCGGCTTCAGTTCCTCGGAAAAAGACAGAAACGGCGCCGTAGTATCTTTGGTAAAGCCGGCATCCGCAAAGATTCCTTCCTGCCCTTCCCACTCACAGCGAATCTCATAATACCCGTCATCTTCCAGGAAACATCCTCTCTCTCCCGAAAGCTTCAACGGTTTCCCATCCCGTTTTACCTCCCTTATGACGAACCCTTCCGGAGCCGGAAAAAACCCCAGGGTGTTATCCCTCTTCTCTATAATGGTAAAATAAAAATGTATCTCATACAGATTGTAATCCGCCGCCATACCTCCCGGCTGCTGGTACATAAGGAGCCTCAGGGCATAATTCCCCGGTTCCGTAAAATGCCAGGAGCCTGCGAATTTCTCCCCCTCATCATTTACATTTACCAACCCCACGGTTCCTTCCGGCAGTTCCAGATCCACTGCGTCAGAAGTAATCATCCCTTTGGGAACAGAGCTTGTAAATGAATTACCGTTAGGCAGCGTAAACTTAAATTTTCCCCGCTCCGCCTCTTCCCTAAGAACCGGATCCTCCACCTTCCCTGCCGTTCCATTCTCCTGAATAAGAGCCCCCATATCCATTTGACTAATATACTCTTCCAGCGCCCGGTCCAGTTCGTCCTCCGTCACGTCCCCTTCATAATCGGAAATATCTGAAAAATCCTCATCCTCAGATTCAAAATCCGAACTTCCGTCACTCTCCGTCTGAAGAGGCACCGCTGTCTGGGATGCCAGAGAAACGGTTCCGTTCCCCAGAGAAAACAACAGCACAAACAGCCAGACGATCACGGTGATACCTGCCTCTCTCTTTGTTTTTCCTGAACCTGGGTCATTTCTCTCGTCCTTTCTCCCGCCGTCCGTTCCCGTTTCTTCCCGCTTTCCATGGCTTCCCTCTTCAAAAGCTCCTGATAGCTTATGGGAATCCTGACAGCGTCCGTCATGGTTTTTCCGGCCTCTTCTTTAAAAGCCGTGCTGCCGCCTCCCGCCTCCCTGGCAGCCCTCTCTTTTCTCAGCTGCCCAAGACGTATCTCCCACAGGGCTTTGTTCTTCGAACTGTCAAAATATGCCATAGCCCTACTCCTTTTCCAGAAACTGCCGAATCAGGGTATTGATCCCGTTAATCAGCACGGTATCCGACTTTCCTGCCACAATCACGAATTCCTCCGGCTCCAGATTGCTTAAATTCTGCACCTGAAGCGCCTCATCCTCCATCAGCTTCTTCGCCTGATCCTCATAACAGATGTAGGCCCGGATGGTTCCGTTCTTCACCCCGTCTCCGCCTTCTGCCGCAGAGCCATAATCCGTAATCCGGATTCCTTCCGCCTGATAAAGCTTTGTCCTTGTCTCCTCATCCAGTTCCCGGTCCACCCCCACGGAGGCCTCCTCAAGCGCCCCCACCGTAAGCACATAATCCCCGGCTTTTGTCACCGCATAAAAATATCCTTTTCCATATTCCGTAGACATCAGATACTCCCCTGACAAATTTCCCGAATGGTTGATACACCCCAGGGCAATATCCGCCTCCCCGGCCGCCACCGCCTCCAGAGCCTCCGACTTATCGCACACCTGATAATGAACCGCCACTCCCAAAGCATCCGCAATCCACTGAACCAGCTCCGGTTCCACCCCTACGGGAGTCTCCCCCTCAAGCTGCATATACCTGCTCTGTGTATCCACAATCGCTACCCGAAGATTCCCCAGGGCCTGAATCCGCTCCACCGCACCGCTGCTCTTTTTCGCGCACCCCGCCGCCAGAATCCCCACAGCTAAAATTCCCAAAACCAAAATCCCAGCCCTGGCCAGCCCTATTCTTCTCCGGCCATTCCCTGCTGTCAGTCCTTCTCTGTTTTCTGCCTTCAATCTTTCCTTTATCCTCAACTTTCCCTTCATGCCTGCTCCTTTGCCTTAAGCTCCCCGAACCAACCGCCCTAAGCTATCCCAATATTTCCCCTTTCCAGCAATTGTTCCGATCCCCCCTGAACCAATGTCATGAGTTGCCTGACAAATATCTCTGAACTGCAAAGTTGTATTTATTGTTTCTAAATTGTATAATAAAGTGCTCCAAATCTAAGCTGAATAGCTGAGAAAAGCAGGTGCAACTTCCGAACAATTAGCACAATTTATATAAAATATTTCATTTGTCTGGCGACTCATGTCATGATGTTGGGATTAAAAGATGTTTTGCCCCCTGGCATCATGTCATTTATCTAACGTTTGGCCGAGATAACGTAGCCCGGAGAGGGAGTGATATTGTTTTCTCCAGGGTACTCAAAGACCGTCGGTACTTAGGCGCTGTCTTTTAGCGCCTTAGTACCGCTACGTTGCT
>CAYWRB010000062.1:635-10661 GCA_964460025.1 uncultured Hungatella sp. | reverse complement strand
GAGCCGGATATCTACAATGCAATCAGACGCAACGCTCTGCTTGAGAACGTAACTCTGGATGCGGAAGGCAAGATCGACTTCAAGGACAAGAGCGTGACGGAGAACACCCGTGTATCTTATCCGATTAACCACATTGAGAATATTGTACGTCCCGTATCTTCCGCACCGGCAGCTAAGAATGTAATCTTCCTGTCCGCAGATGCCTTCGGCGTACTTCCTCCGGTATCCATCCTTACACCGGAGCAGACTCAGTATTATTTCCTGTCCGGATTTACGGCAAAGCTGGCAGGTACGGAGCGGGGCATCACAGAGCCTACGCCTACCTTCTCCGCTTGCTTCGGCCAGGCATTCCTGGAGCTGCATCCTACCAAATACGGCGAGGAGCTGGTTAAGAGAATGCAGCAGAACGGCGCTAAGGCATATTTGGTAAATACCGGCTGGAACGGTACCGGCAAACGTATCACCATCAAGGATACCCGTGGTATCATCGATGCCATCTTAAACGGCGACATCCTTAATGCACCGACAAAGCAGATTCCTTACTTTAACTTTGAGGTTCCCACAGAGCTTCCGGGTGTAGATCCGAAGATTCTTGATCCTCGCGATACTTACGCAGATGCTTCCGAATGGGAGACCAAGGCAAAGGATCTGGCACAGAGATTCGTAAAGAACTTTGCAAAATATGAGGGCAACGAGGCCGGCAAGGCTTTGGTAAAGGCTGGTCCTCAGTTATAATTAAAGAATTGTTCATAAGCTTTCTATTGGTCCGTCGTTTTGACGGCCCTAAATTTGTTTTGTGTTGCCGGTGGGGCGGGAATGTAAGGCAGCGGCACAGGCAGTAAACGGTGAAGAAATATATTGCAAAGGAAGGTAAGGCGGGATGAACAGGAAAAAATACATTCTTTTTGATTTGGATGGAACATTGACAGACCCTATGATTGGGATTACCAGATCGGTCCAGCATGCGCTGAAAAGCTATGGGATTGAGGAGCCGGATCTTGAAAAGCTGACGCCCTTTATCGGGCCGCCTCTGAAGGACAGCTTTATGAAATACTATGGTTTCCCGGAGGCGCAGGCAGTGGAGGCCATCGGACGGTATCGGGAGTATTTTGCGGTAACCGGGATTTTTGAGAATCAGGTGTATGACGGAATAGGCCGGATGCTGGAGCATTTAAAGGATGCCGGAAAAATCCTTCTGGTGGCTACCTCTAAGCCGGAAGAATTTGCACAGCAGATTCTGGAGCATTTTCATTTGAAGGAATATTTTTCTTTTGTAGGCGGAGCCAGTATGGATGAAGTGCGGGTAAAAAAAGAGGACGTGATCGCCTATGTGATGGAGGCCGCGGGGATCACTGATGAAAAAGAAGCGGTGATGGTGGGAGACCGAGAACATGATATTTTTGGCGGAAAGAAGAACGGTATGGATACCGTAGGAGTGCTGTTCGGCTACGGCAGCAGGCAGGAGCTGGCGGCAGCCGGAGCGGATGCTATGGCAGCATCGGTGGAGGAATTGGAGAAGATTCTTCTGTCAGAAATATAAAAGAATAGGGATTTGTGAACGGGTAATTCTTGATTTTTTTGTCCTTTATGGTTAATATGCACATAGGTATGTAGAATTTCTCTTGTGTAAAGTGCCAAAAATTAGTGAATATTCCAAAAATACTTACATTTTTCTTATAAAAATGGTAAAATAGAGCATAATAGGAAATGAAAGAAAGCAGTAGGAATCGTAACCGGTAAATGTCTGTGTTGATTATTGGAGAAAGGATGGGCGGCTTGTTTAAGAAAGGTGAGTATATCGTTTATGGCACAACCGGTGTGTGTATGGTGAAGGACATTACGACCATGGACAGGGAGGATGTTCCGAAGGAAAAGCTTTACTATGTGCTGGAACCGACAAGGACCACAGGAGGAATGATTATGACTCCTGTTGAAGGCAACAAGAGCATTATGCGCAAGGTATTGACAAAGGAAGAGGCTTATGAACTGCTTGACGGGATTAAGGCCATAGACAAGCTGTGGGTTACCGATGAGAAGCAGCGGGAGAATAAGTATAAAGAGGCCTTGAGGACTTGTGACTGTAAGGAGTGGATCGGGATTATTAAGACTCTGTATATGCGCAAGAAGGATCGGATGGTTCGGGGGAAACGGCTGACAGAAGTGGATGAACGGTATATGAAGAAGGCCAAGGAGAATCTTCAGGGGGAACTGGCGATTACGCTGGGGATTCCTGAGGGGGAAGTGGAGCAGTTTATTCTGGACAGGATTGGCGAGGAAGAGAATCTTTGATGCGGGTTTTGAAAATAAATGTGATATTGGGAAGGAAGCGTCTGTAGGGAAGGCAGGCGCTTTTATTTTGTGAAGTCGTAAGGTCTGCCCGGAGAGGGGATTTTATTGTTTTTTCAGAAGCTCAAATGTTAACGGAATGATATTGCCAGTAAATAGTAACGCCGGCAGGAATAGTGGCAGGAAAGGAAACGGAACAGATATTGAATTTTCATGATATACCATGTATAATGAGGCAATAGACCTAAAAAGCAAGAGGGAAAGGATATATGAAAATACAGTTGCCGGAGGCGTATCAGGAGTCTATGAAGGCTTTGCTGGGCGGAGAGTATGAGCTTTATATGGAAAGCCTTCAGCGCCCTTCCAGCCGCGGACTTCGTGTCAATACATGGAAATGGACTTCGGAGGAGTGTGTGTCCAGCATGTGCCGAAACGGTATATGTGACAGGCTGACTCCTGTCCCGTGGGTTCCCAATGGCTTTTTTTATGAGGAAGAGTCAAGATTGTCCAAGAATCCTTATTATTATGCAGGGCTTTACTATCTCCAGGAGCCAAGCGCCATGACGCCTGCCTCTGTGCTGCCGGTAAATCCGGGGGACAGGGTGCTGGACTTGTGCGCCGCTCCGGGAGGGAAAAGTACGGAGTTGGGGGCAAGGCTTCGGGGAAAGGGGCTTCTCTTTGCCAATGACATCAGCAATTCCAGGGCAAAGGCGCTTTTGAAGAATCTGGAGATGTTCGGAATCCCCAACATCTGCGTCACCAGCGAAAGCCCGGAAAGGCTTGCATCGGCCTATCCGGAATATTTCGACAGGATACTGGTGGATGCACCGTGTTCCGGGGAAGGGATGTTTCGGAAAGACCCGGATATGGTAAAAGATTGGACGGAAAAAGGCCCAAAGTATTACGGACCCATACAAAAAGAGATATTGGAGCAGGCCCTTGTGATGCTGAAACCAGGAGGGGATTTGGTATATTCTACCTGTACATTTTCCGAAACGGAGGATGAAGAGGTGATTTTGGAAATTCTTAAAAGACACAGGGAGATGGAACTGGTTCCCATTCCCAAGTTTGAGGGGGCCTGTGACGGAATTGGTCTGCCCGGATGCATCCGCCTGTTTCCCCATAAAATCAGAGGAGAGGGCCATTTCCTGGCTATGCTTCGAAAGAAGGCAGGCAGAGATGATGGAGAGAGCCGGCTGAAAACCGGACGGATGGCACTAGAGGAGAGACGGCCGGAATACAGGCAAGCGGCAGGATATAAAGCAGGATTGGATGGGAAAGCGGGAAAAAGGACAGAGGGAAGAAACAGCCGGCTGCCAGAGGAAGAGATTGGGAAAATGCCGCGGCAGCTGCAGAAAAACAGGGAATTTCTGGAGTTTATGGACAAACTTTCCGGATTTCAGGACCCATGCCGTTTTTTTACTCTTCAGGATTCGGTTTATTATCTGCCGGAGAATTTTAAGCCTCAGGCAGGACTTCGGTATCTTCGCACAGGCCTGCTGTTGGGAAGCATCAAGAAGGAGAGATTTGAACCCAGTCAGGCCCTGGCTATGACGCTGAGTCAGGATACGTTTCCTGACAGCATTTCCTTTTCCTGGGAAGATGAAAGGGTAATCCGGTATCTGAAGGGGGAGACCATTGTACTGACGGATCGGGAAGAGGCCAGGAAGGGCTGGTGCCTGGTGTGTGTGGAGGGATTTGCTTTGGGATTTGCAAAGGGTACGGGTATGACCCTTAAAAATAAATATTATCCTGGATGGCGGTGGACGTAATGGGAGAGAGGATTCGGCTGGATAAATATCTGGCGGAGATGGGGCTTGGAACGCGAAGCCAGATGAAGGAGGCTGCGAGAAAAGGCAGAGTTAAGGTAGGCGGGATCGTAGAAAAAAGCGCAGATCGGAAACTTGACCCGGACTGTGAGACCGTTACCTTTGACGGGAGAGAGATTTCTTATGTGAAAATGGAATACTATCTGCTGAATAAACCTCAGGGCGTGGTGTCCGCAACGGAGGATAAGGTTCATCAGACGGTGCTGGATTTGATTGGCGGGAAACAGAGAAAAGATTTGTTCCCTGTGGGAAGGCTGGACATCGACACCGAGGGGCTTCTTCTGATTACCAATGACGGGGAACTGGCCCACCGGCTTCTGTCGCCTAAGCATCATGTGGATAAACAGTATTATGCGGTTGTGGAAGGACAACTGCCAGAGGATGCCATGCAGCGGTTTGAGCAAGGAATTACCTTAGATGATGGGACGGTTACGATGCCGGGAAAGCTGGAGATCATGGATTGTCAGGAGCCGGCACAGCCGGGAATTTCCTGCTTGGAGGAAAATACCCAGGTCCTTATAACCATTGGGGAGGGGAAATTTCATCAGGTAAAGCGGATGGTTGAGGCTCTCGGGTGCAGAGTGGTGTATTTAAAACGGCTGTCCATGGGGCCCTTAAAGCTGGAGGAAGGGTTAAGGCCGGGAGAGTACCGGGCTTTGACAGAAGAGGAAATCCGGATACTGAAAGAGCATGGAAAATTTTGACAACAGAAAAAGGATAAAACATATGATTTTTGATAATATAAAGGCAGTGATATTTGATTTGGACGGTACACTGGTAGATTCCATGTGGATGTGGCACGCCATTGATGTGGAGTTTTTGGGAAAATACGGCTATGAATGTCCGGAGGATCTACATAGGATGATTGAGGGGATGAGTTTTTCGGAGACAGCCGTTTATTTTAAGGAGCGGTTTCATCTCCCTCTAAACCTGGAGGAAATCAAGGCCATATGGACCAGGATGTCCATTGACAAATACCGGTATGAGGTGCCTTTGAAGCCGGGGGCCGGAGAGTTTTTAGAGCTGATGAAGAAAAAGAACATAAAGTGCGGGATTGCCACCAGCAACGGGCGGGAATTGGTAGATACGGTGCTGGATTCTCTGGGGATTCAGGAGTATTTTCAGGCGGTGACTACGGCCTGTGAGGTGAAGGCCGGGAAACCGGAGCCGGACATCTACCTGTATGTGGCCGGGCAGCTGGGAGTAGAACCAAAAGACTGCCTGGTTTTTGAGGATATTCCGGCAGGAATTCTGGCAGGAAAGAGAGCGGGGATGAAGGTGTGTGCCGTGGAGGATGAATTTTCCCATCTGCTGAAGGAGGAAAAGCTGGCCCTGGCAGATGAGTTTATTGAGGATTATTTTGAAATTTTAGAGGGATGTGAGTCGAGATGAAGCCGGATTTTTTGCCTGTAAGCAGAAGGGATATGAGCATCCGGGGGTGGAAACAGTGTGATTTTGTGTATGTTTCAGGGGATGCCTATGTGGACCATCCATCCTTTGGACATGCCATTATTACCAGGCTTTTGGAGGCCCATGGCTACAAGGTGGGGATCATTGCCCAGCCGGACTGGAAGGACAAGAACAGCATTCAGATTCTTGGAAAGCCCCGCCTTGGATTTCTGGTTTCCGCAGGAAATATGGATTCTATGGTGAACCATTATTCCGTGTCCAAAAAGAGGAGAAGCCAGGATTCCTATACGCCGGGAGGCATCATGGGGAAACGGCCGGATTATGCTGTCATCGTGTACTGCAATCTGATTCGATCCGTGTATAAAGACAGTCCTGTGATCATAGGAGGAATCGAGGCCAGCTTAAGGCGGCTGGCTCATTATGATTACTGGTCTGATAAATTAAAACGCTCCGTACTTCTGGATTCCCAGGCGGACCTTCTTTCCTACGGCATGGGGGAGCGGTCTATTGTGGAGATTGCGGATGCTTTGGAAAGCGGGATAGATGTAAAGGATATTACGTTTGTAGATGGAACCGTATACAAGGCAAAGGATTTGGAATCGGTTTATGATTATGAACTGCTTCCCGGATTTCAGGATTTGAAAAGGGATAAAAAAGAGTATGCCAAAAGCTTTTTTGTCCAGTACAGCAACACGGACCCCTACAGGGGGAGACGGCTGGTGGAGCCCTATGAGAAAAACCTGTTTGTGGTCCAGAACCCTCCGGCAAAGCCGTTGAGCCAGGAGGAGATGGACCAGATTTACGATCTGCCTTATATGAGAAACTACCATCCCCTCTATGAGGAGGAAGGCGGGGTTCCTGCCATCCGAGAGGTTAAATTCAGCCTGACAAACAACCGGGGATGTTTCGGGGCATGCAGCTTTTGTGCGTTGACCTTTCATCAGGGAAGGATTATCCAGGCCAGAAGCCATGAGTCTCTGATAAAGGAAGCCAGGCTTTTGACAGAGGAGCCGGATTTTAAAGGGTATATCCATGATGTAGGAGGGCCTACGGCAAATTTCCGCTTCCCTGCCTGTGAAAAACAGCTGACGAAAGGAGCCTGCCAGAACAGGCAGTGCCTGTTTCCGGAACCCTGCAGGAATCTGAGAGCCGACCATGGAGATTACCTGAAGCTGCTGAGAAAGCTGCGGGAGATTCCAGGGGTGAAGAAGGTGTTTATCCGTTCTGGAATTCGGTTCGATTACGTGCTGGCAGACAAAAGCAGGGAGTTTTTAAGGGAACTGTGTGAACACCATATCAGCGGGCAGCTGAAGGTAGCGCCGGAGCATGTGGCAGACCCGGTGCTGAAGCGGATGGGAAAGCCTGAGAACCGTGTGTACCGCCAGTTCGTGAAAGAATATTATGGGATGAATGAAAAGGTAGGAAAAGAGCAGTACTTGGTTCCCTATCTGATGTCCTCCCACCCTGGGTCTACGATGAAAGAGGCTGTGGAGCTGGCGGAGTATCTGAGAGATCTGGGATATATGCCGGAGCAGGTGCAGGATTTTTATCCCACGCCTTCTACCATTTCTACCTGTATGTATTACACAGGGTATGATTGCCGCACCATGGAAAAGGTCTATGTTCCGGTGAGTCCTCATGAGAAAGCCATGCAGAGGGCGCTGATTCAGTATCGGAATCCCAGGAATTATGAACTGGTGGCGGAGGCACTTAAGATTGCCGGGCGGACGGATCTGATCGGGTATGATAAAAAATGTCTGATCCGGCCCAGAGGCGAGAATGCTTATGGAAATGGAAAGACGGACAGGAGAAAGGTCGGGGGAAGGAAAGAAGAAGAAAACAGGGCCTGGAAAAAGAAAGAGAGCGGGAGCAGGGAAAAAACGAAAAAGACCATCAGAAATGTGCATAAGAAAAAATCGGTAAAATAGATGGAGATAAGATCATGTGGAGGCAGCTATGAGAATTGCGGTTATTACGGGGGCTTCTTCCGGTATGGGAAGAGAGATGGCTATGCAGATTGCTGACCGGTTTGGCAAGATTGAGGAGATCTGGCTGATTGCCAGAAGAAAAGAGCGTCTGGAGGAACTTAAGGGGCGCCTTCCTGCCAGAATCCGGTGTTTTGGTATGGACATCACCTGCGAGGAACAGAGAGAGGAGCTTAAGGAGGCGCTTAAGCGGGAGAAGCCGGATGTGAAGATTCTGGTAAACTCCGCCGGCTTTGGCAAAATCGGAAAGGTCGGAGAGATAGATATGGAGGCGGAGTGTGGCATGGTTCGGTTGAACTGCGAGGCTCTTTGTGCGGTTACCCATATGGTTTTGCCTTACATGAGGAAAAACAGCCGGATTATCCAGCTGGCGTCTTCCGCCGCCTTTCTGCCTCAGCCTAAGTTTGCCGTTTATGCCGCTACCAAATCCTTTGTCCTCAGCTACAGCATGGCTTTGGGAGCGGAGTTGAAGAAAAAGGGGATCTGTGTCACCGCCGTATGTCCCGGGCCGGTGGATACGGAATTTTTTGAGATTGCGGAGACGGTTAACAGTATTCCTTTTTACAAAAAATTAGTGATGGCAGATCCGCGGAAGGTGGTAAGCAAGGCGCTTAAGGACAGTGCGGGGGGCAAGGCAGTGTCGGTTTACGGGCTTACTATGAATGGGTTCCGTATTTTGGCCAAAGTGTTTCCCCATGGGGTAATTGTAAATATGATGGGGCGGTGGGTTTGACTGTCCGTAATGGAACTGTGTAAGGTCCGCCCGGAGAGAGAATGATATTGGCTTTACTGGAATCATGGAAATAGAAAGACAAAAGGCAGAAAAGGAGCTGGAATGACGGAAAAGATAAAAGGTAAAAAAGAAAAAGGACAATACGGATATCGGGACTATCATAAAAAGATACAGGTTATGAAAGTGCTTTTCGGGGCTGCCATGATTTTGGTGCAGCTGCTGGCAAGAAATTTTACGGAAAATCAGGCGGCCAGAAATGTGCTGACGCTGATGGCGATTTTATCTGTGCTTCCTACGGCCAATGTGGCATCCCCTCTTCTGGCTTCCTGGAAATATAAAACCTGCTCCAAAAAACTGTTTGACGAGACGGCCTGTCTTAAAGAGACGGGAGTTCTTCTCTATGATTTGATTGTAACATCCAAAGAAATGATTATTCCTCTGGATGTGGTTATGGTTCATCCAAAGGCAGTGGTGGCTTACTGTACAGCTCCGAAAATGGATGCAAAAAAGGCGGAAAAATATTTAAATGATACCTTTAAGAGTCAGCGTCTGGATCCCAATGCAAAGGTCATAAAAGAGGAAAAGATGTTTTTAAAACGGTTAAAAGAGTTAAAGCCCAGGGAAGAGTATGAAGATGACGGGAGTGTGGAGTATGGGGTAAAGCTTTTGAAGAGTCTGTCTATGTAAATGTGGCAGGGGGGGAGAAGAACAGGAACGATGAAAGTGCTGGTGGTTACTCGAAATGAAGCAGGGCAGAGGTTAAATAAGCTTCTGTCCAAATATTTGAATCTGGCCGGAACCGGATTTATCTATAAAATGCTGCGCAAGAAAAATATCACACTGAATGGAGGGAAATGCGATGGTTCGGAAAGGCTGGAGGAAGGCGACGAGATCAGGCTGTTTCTCTCCGATGAAACCATAGAGAAGTTTTCCAAGGTTCAGGTTCAGAACGTAAAGAAAAAGACACTGGATATTATTTATGAAGATCAGCATATTCTTCTGATTAATAAACCGGCAGGCATGCTGTCTCAGAAGGCCAAGGAGGCGGATGAATCCCTGGTGGAGTATGTGACGGATTATCTTCTGGAAAGGGGGAGTCTGACCAGGGAGGATTTGAAGACCTTTCGCCCTTCTGTCTGCAACCGGCTGGACAGAAATACCAGCGGACTGGTGGTGGCCGGGAAATCTCTTCCGGGTCTGCAGATCATGTCGGCAGTACTGAAAGACCGCAGTATCCACAAATACTACTATTGTGTGATAAAGGGAAGGCTGGCGGGAAAGCAGACCATAGAGGGGTATCTGTTAAAGGATGAGAGGACCAATCAGGTCAGAATCTATGACAATCCGGTGCCGGAAAGCCTTCCCATTGTCACGGCTTATGAGCCGGTTTCCGAATATGACGGATATACGCTGTTAAAGGTAACTCTGGTTACGGGGCGTACCCACCAGATTCGGGCCCACCTGGCTTCCATAGGCTGTCCGCTGGTGGGAGATGTGAAATATGGAGACAAAAGTGTCAATGAGGAGGCCAGGAAACGGTTCGGAATCCGTCATCAGATGCTTCATTCCTTCCGAGTGGAGTTTCCGTCTCTTCCGGAGCCTCTTGCTTATCTGTCAGGCAGGTCTTTTACGGCGCCTCTTCCCAGGGAATTCGGTAAAATATGGGAGAAATGGCGCTGAGAAAATATATATTCGAATAAAGTGTGTGTGAAAGAGGACGGGAAAAGGATGAAAAGATGACGAAAAAGAAAAAGATTGCCATAGGAATTCTGGCTTTGGCAGT
>CAYWRB010000062.1:0-625 GCA_964460025.1 uncultured Hungatella sp. | reverse complement strand
TTTTTTGTGGGGATGTTTTTCTTCTCTCGGTTTAGGCGGGACAGAAGTGTGGTCATAAAGCCAAAGGGGGATGTTCCGGCCCAGCAGGTGACTGCCTACTATCAGAGAGATGAGAGATGGAAGGAAGATACTCTGGGAAATTCAGGCTTCTCCATGGGAGGTTCCGGGTGTCTTACCAGCTGTATCGCTTCGGCCCTCTCTACGGAGGCGGAAGTTTTGGGGACAGGTTTTTCTGTGACGCCTGGAGAACTGAACCAGATATTTGGTGAACAGGAAGTTTATAATGCCCAGGGAGATATTGTCTGGGCTCAGATAAAGGAGGCATTGCCCCAGACGCAGGTTGTGGTGGCCTCCTCCGTGAAGGAAACGGAGATAGAAAGCCTTCTGGCTGACGGCCATTATCCGATTGTGAAGGTAAAGGTAGGAGGGCATGGGGCATCTCACTGGGTTTTGCTTGTGGGAAGCAGAGACGGGGAATATCTGTGCATGGATCCTTTGGAGCCGGATGGAGAATTAATCCCTCTTGGCAGGCATGGAGGAGTGGTTTACCGGATGCGGTGTGTGTACTGGGAGGAACAGGAGAAAGAATAAGGTGAAGATAATGCGAATATTTAGGGAGGAAAAA
>CAYWRB010000061.1:0-10967 GCA_964460025.1 uncultured Hungatella sp. | reverse complement strand
ACGTAAGGCGCTAAAAGACAGCGCCTAAGTACCGATGGTCTTCAAGTACCCTGGAAAAAACAATATAATCCCCTCTCCGGGCTACGTTATTTCAGAGGATCAAACATGTTTCAGCTGTCATACCTTTCCAAAAAGTAATTAATCTCCGCCCCAATGAGAAGAATACAGATACAGATATACAGCCACAGCATCAACACCACCACGGCAGTTAAGCCCCCGTACATATAAGAGTAGTTACTGAAGTTATTAAAATAAATAGAAAACAAGGCGGAGAAAATCAGCCACCCCGCAGTGCTGAACAAAGCCCCCGGCAATTGGCTGCGCATGCTGTGTTTCCGCACCGGAACCAGAGTATAAAGCCCGGCGAAGATGGTGATCAAAAGCCATAAGGCAGCCAGGGAACGAAGGTTAAAGAAAAAGGTTACCGACCGAGAAAGCATGGGAAACCATTTATTTACAAACCTCTGCAGAGATCCACCCAATACCAGCAAAAGCAGGCTGGCAATGCAGGCAGCGATAAAAAGCAGGGTATAGCCGGAGCAGATTAACCTATGGACCACGTAACCTTTTTTCCTGGGACACTCATAAACGCGGTTTAAGCCTCGCTCAATTCCCATCATTCCCCGGGCAGCGGACCAGACGGCAGCCACGGCGGTGATGCTTACCACGGTACCTGGGGATTTGGTGTACAGATCATCAACAATACCTACCACAAGGGCATCCAGCATATCCGGCATGATCGTCACCAGAGCCGAAAGAAGATCCGACTTATTGATGCCGGGGATCAGCTGAATCAGAGTTAAAAGGAGCATAATAAAAGGGAAAAAGGAAATAACAATAAAAAAGGAGGCCTGAGCGGCATAAACGGTGACTTCATCCTGTTTATATTTATCAAAAATTTCTTTCCCATGGACAATCAGTGAAATCATTGGATATACGCACCTTTACTGTTTTAAGTTAGATTACAATTTATGCTATTATCCTAACATAAAGAATCAGTATTAGCAAGGTGTCAATACTGTGGTAGCGCCTTGACGACATGGCAGAATATGGGTTATGATAGAACAAAATGGGAACAGGGAACGAGAAGAGAATGATCGAATACATTCCTGCCAAAACCATAGTCACAAAGACAAGGGACAGCAGCTGGTTTGGCATTGATTACAATATGAATATCTACAAAGGCTGTAGTCACGGATGTATCTACTGTGACAGCCGTTCGGACTGCTACAAAGTTCAGGACTTTGACCGGGTCAGGGCGAAAGAAAACGCGCTGATGATCATTCGGGACGACCTGCGCAGAAAAGGGAAGAAAGGTGTGGTAGGAACAGGAGCCATGAGTGATCCCTACAATCCTTTTGAGAAAGAGCTTATGCTTACCAGGCACAGTCTGGAGCTTATGGATGCTTATGGCTTTGGAGTCTCCATTGCCACCAAAAGCCATCTGCTTTTCCGGGATGCGGATATACTGGAGAGCATCCGGGAGCACTCGCCGGTGCTGTGCAAGGTGACGGTCACCACAACCGATGACGCATTGGCAGGAAAAGTTGAGCCCAACGCCCCGGCGCCCTCCAAACGTCTGGCTCTGATCTCGGACCTAAGTGACAAAAAGATCTTTACCGGCATTCTCCTTATGCCTGTGCTTCCGTTTTTGGAGGACAGCCGGGAAAATATCCTGAGCATTGTGAGAGGGGCTCATGAGGCCGGAGCCAGATTTATTTATGCATATTTTGGCATGACCATGAGGGACGGGCAGAGGGAATGGTATCTTCAGAAACTGGAGAGGCTGTTTCCCGGAGAAGGGCTGGCCCTGCGGTATGGGAAAAGGTATGGAAACCGATATGAGTGTCCCAGCCCTAAAGCCAGGGAGTTGTGGAAATGTTTCACGGAAGAATGTGCGAAATATGGAATCCTATATAATATGAAGGATATCATATATGCATATAAAAGGGGATATGAGCAGGCACAGCAGTTAAGCCTGTTTGATTTGTAGAGACAGGTACTCAATAAAATATGGGGGCAAAATGCGATGTCAAACCAAAGGAAGCAGGAAAGAGAGAAAATAAACGATAACATGAAACTTACAAAGCTGGAAAAATACTGGATTTTGTATGATGTGGGAAATTCGGCCTTTGTCCTTCTGGTTGCGACCATTCTTCCTATTTACTTTAATTATCTGGCCGGCCAGGGAGGGCTGTCAGACGTGGATGCCATGGCGTACTGGGGATACGGGGTATCCGTATCAACCTTGATTGTAGCGGTGATCGGACCGGTTCTGGGAACCATTGCCGATACAAAAGGATACAAAAAGCCGATTTTTACATTTTGTATGATGACAGGAGTGATCGGCTGCGGAGCGCTGTCTCTGCCGGTTTCCTGGATCCTGTTCCTTGCTATTTTTGTCATTGCCAAGGTAGGATATTCTGCCAGCCTGATTTTTTATGATGCCATGCTGTCAGACGTGACAACACCGGAACGGATGGATCAGGTGTCTTCTCAGGGGTATGCCTGGGGGTATATCGGCAGCTGCATTCCTTTTGTCATCAGCCTTCTGTTTGTGCTGGGGTATGATGCCATTGGCATTACCATGCCATTGGCTATGACCATCGCGTTTTTTATCAATGCAGGATGGTGGTTTTTGGTAACCATTCCTCTCCTTCGAAACTACGTGCAGAAGCATGGGGTCAACAGGCAGGAACATGTGGTAAAGGAAAGTTTTCAAAGATTCGTAAGACTTTTCGGAGATATCCGAAAAGATAAAAAGATCGTTCTGTTTCTCGTGGCTTTTTTCTTTTATATCGATGGAGTTTACACCATTATCGAGATGGCAACTGCTTACGGAAGCGCCATTGGGCTAGACACCCAGGGCCTTTTGCTGGCTCTTTTGGTAACTCAGATTGTGGCGTTTCCCTTTGCCCTTATATTCGGGAAAGCATCTAAAAAATATAAAAATACCTCCCTCATAAAACTGTGTATCATAAGCTATTTCTGTATCGCGCTGTTTGCCATTCAATTGGACAGACAGTGGGAATTTTGGGTGCTGGCGGTGTGGGTAGGAATGTTTCAGGGAGGAATTCAGGCGTTGTCCCGCTCCTACTTTGCCAAGATCATACCACCGGAGAAATCGGGAGAATTTTTTGGGATTTTTGATATCTGCGGAAAAGGGGCGTCCTTCATGGGGACAGCTTTGGTAGGTGCGGTAACCCAGCTGACTCAGAACCCAGGAAGCGGCGTGGGAATGCTGGCGGTTTTATTCGCGGTGGGATTCCTGTTCTTTAGCCGGGCGGTAAAAGAAGAGTCGTAATTATTTTAGAAATTTGCAAAAAAATGAAAAGTGTGGTATAGTCTCGTGTATATAATAAGTCCAAATGAAAACAAGGACAAAAGGATAAGGTTATGAAGAAAAGACTGGGAATCGGATTTCTACTTTTGGTGCTGTTGTGCGGCTGCAGGAGATATGACAGGACAGATATGTCAGCCACCATGCCGGCGCCTGTGGTAGTAAGGCCGGGAGAGAGTGAGGAGAGTGAAAAAGAGACGGAGGAATCCATGACGGAGACAGCACCGGAGCCGGAGACAGAGGCGCCGGAGCCTGTTCGTGTTCCCACAAAAGTCAAGGGAATTTATCTGTCAGCGTATGTGGCAGGGACGGAGTCCATGATCAATGATATTATTGATCATATTGATCAGACAGAGGTCAATGCGGTGGTTATTGATGTGAAGGATGACAATGGAAGGATTACATTCAGGATGAACACTCCTGGAGTCCAGGAGATTGATGCGGTCAATGCATTTATTCCGGATATTGAGAGCCTGATGAAAAGGCTGAAGGAGCACAATATCTATACCATTGCCAGGGTGGTGGCCTTTCGGGATCCCTATCTGCCTGAAAAGAAGCCGGAGCTGGCCCTGAAACTGGCGGACGGAAGCATCTACCGGGACAATAAGGGATTAGCATGGGTGAACCCATACAAGAAGGAAGCATGGGACTATCTGGTAGAAGTGGGAATCGGAGCACATCAGGCCGGGTTTGACGAA
Source organism: uncultured Hungatella sp. (assembly GCA_964460025.1). GTDB lineage: Bacteria > Bacillota > Clostridia > Lachnospirales > Lachnospiraceae > UBA3402. The sequence goes on along the minus strand of CAYWRB010000061.1, from coordinate 6,929 downwards.
GTTCAATTTGACTATATCCGTTTTTCAACGGAGAGAGGAATCAATGACGTCGTCTATGATGAGGCGGATACCAGAGGACGCAGTAAGTGTCAGATCATAGCGGAGTTTATGGAATATGCATATGAGAAACTAAAAGAGGAAGGAGTCTATGTCTCGGCGGACGTGTTCGGCGCTATCATCGGCGGCGGGGTGGATTCGGAAAATGTAGGACAGGCCTATGAAGAGATGGCAAGACATTTGGATTATATCTGTCCTATGATCTATCCCTCCCACTATGGAGACGGAAATTTTGGGATTGATCACCCGGATACGCAGCCCTATGATACCATTCTGGCGGCCCTTCAGGGTTCAAGAAAGGCGTTGGACAGCAACCTTTTGGAAGAACATGCGGTGGTAAGGCCATGGCTCCAGGATTTTACCGCTTCCTATCTGGAACATTATATTGAGTATGGAGATGAGGAAGTAGGGGCGGAGATTCAGGCCGTGTATGATTCCGGGTATGATGAGTGGCTTTTGTGGAGTGCGGCCTGCAAATACCACTGGGGAGCGCTGAAAAGCTGGGAAGAAGCCGGGAAGGAGTCGCCTGAGGCTGTCAGCGCCAGAGCCAGGCAGCAGACCGATGAGAGTTCGGCGGAGACGGAAGGAATTTCTCTAAAGGATGCGGAGATTTCTTTTAAGAAACCGGCGGCCTGATGGTATGGCGAAGAGATATAAAGAGGAAGAAAATGGAGAGAATCCCTAAACCAGGAGAATTTTACAGACATTTTAAGGATAAACTATATCAGGTATTGGCTGTGGCTAAGCATACGGAGACAGGAGAGCAGATGGTGGTCTACCAGGCACTGTACGGGGACTACGGAGTCTATGTAAGACCTTTGTCTCTGTTTGTCAGTGAGGTAGATCATGAGAAATATCCAGATGTGGAGCAGAAATACCGGTTTCAGAAGGTAGTATTTAAGACTGGCCGGGATGCAGAGGAAAACCGGCCTGCCAAAGAGACAGAAGGACAGGATCCGGAAAAGCCTGGCGATGACAGCAGGGAGCCGGAGTTAAATCCTTTGATCCGCCGGTTTGTGGAGGCGGAGACCTTTCCCCAGAGAATGGAGGTTCTGGCAGCCATGAAGGGGAAGGTACGTCAGGAAGATCTGGATGTCTTGTATGTGTTCCTCGACATGCCTCAAAGAAGCGGCGACGTGGAGGAGCAGTTAAGGAATATCGAAAAGAATTTGCAGATGCAGCGGGAATACGACGGAAGCCGTCTCAGGTAAAGGACAGAAAAATGTTTGATATAGAAGAAGAATTGAAGAAACTTCCGGCCCAGCCCGGCGTATATATCATGCATGACGCAAAAGATGAGATCATCTATGTGGGAAAGGCCATCAGTCTAAAGAACCGGGTACGCCAGTATTTTCAGAGCAGCAGGAACAAGACGGCCAAGATTGAACAGATGGTGTCTAAGATTGTCAGATTTGAGTACATCATCACCGATTCCGAGCTGGAGGCTCTGGTGCTGGAATGTAATCTAATTAAGGAACATCAGCCCAGATACAATACCATGCTGAAGGATGACAAAGCCTATCCTTACATTAAGGTGACAGTAGCCGAGGATTTTCCCAGGGTCATGTTTTCCAGGACCATGACAAAGGATAAGAATAAATATTTTGGCCCTTACACCAGTGCCGGGGCGGTAAAAGATACCATTGATCTGATCCATAAGCTGTATCGGATCCGCACCTGCAATCGGAACCTTCCCAAGGACATAGGGAAAGAGCGGCCCTGCCTGAATTACCATATCAAACAGTGTGACGCTCCATGTCAGGGATTTATCAGCAAAGAGCAATATGAGGAATCCATCGGCCAGGCTTTGGAATTTTTAAACGGCCGGTACGACGGTATTCTTAAGATGCTAAAGGAGCGGATGACCGATGCTTCGGAGCGTATGGACTTTGAGAAAGCCATTGAGTACAGGGAACTTTTATCCAGCGTGAAACAGGTGGCCCAGAAGCAGAAGATTACCAGCAGCAGCATGGAGGACCGGGATATCATTGCCATGGCAAAGGACGAGACCGATGCGGTGGTTCAGGTGTTCTTTGTGAGAGAGGGAAAGCTGATCGGGCGGGATCATTTTCATGTGACGGTAGGTACGGCAGAGAACGACAGGCAGATATTGACCAGCTTTATAAAACAGTTCTATTCGGGAACTCCTTTTGTTCCCAGGGAACTTTGGGTTCAGACGGAGCCGGAGGATATGGGGATCATCAGCCAGTGGCTGGAGGCCAAGAGAGGCCAGAAGGTTAAGATTGTGGTGCCAAGAAAAGGCCAGAAGGAGCGGCTGGTGGAGCTGGCCGAGAGAAACGCCGCACTGGTTCTTTCCCAGGATAAAGAGAAGATCAAGCGGGAAGAGCTGCGCACCATCGGAGCCATGAATCAGGTAGGCACAATGATCGGGCTTGACAGGGTAAGGCGCATAGAGGCCTATGATATTTCCAACACCAGCGGATTGGAATCCGTAGGCTCCATGATCGTCTATGAGGACGGAAAACCAAAGAGAAGCGATTATAGAAAATTTAAGATAAGGACGGTAAAAGGGCCCAATGACTATGCGTCCATGAAAGAGGTGCTGACCCGCCGTTTCAGCCATGGGTTAGAGGAAGCCCAGGCTTTAAAAGAAAAGGGAATGGATGATGCACTGGGAAGCTTTACCCGATTTCCGGATCTGATTATGATGGATGGCGGCCGGGGGCAGGTAAATATTGCTTTGGAAGTTTTAGATTCCCTTAAACTGGAGATTCCTGTCTGCGGCATGGTGAAGGATGATAATCACAGAACAAGAGGACTATATTATAACAATGTGGAGATTCCCATTGATAAACACTCCGAGGGGTTCAAACTGATTACCAGAATTCAGGATGAGGCCCATCGGTTTGCCATTGAATACCATAGAAGTTTAAGGGGAAAAGGCCAGGTGAAATCCATTTTAGACGATATTCCGGATATAGGGCCCACTCGAAGAAAGGCTCTGATGAGACAGTTTAAGTCTTTAGAGGCGGTAAAGGATGCATCGGTGGAAGAACTGGAGAAGATTCCGGGGATGAACCGGAAAGCCGCGGAAAGCGTTTACCGGTTTTTCCGCTAGTTTGGTGTGTGGCATGGTATCATGCAGGCAATGGTTCAGGGCACCGAACCGTTACGAATACGGAGAATAGAGAGGGAGATTTTGTATGTACGGTGTAACCATTCAGGAACTGATTGACAAGATGAAACTAAAGAATATGACACCGGAGATTGATATGGAGAAGGCGGTTTTAACCCATCCGGACGTGAACCGTCCGGCTCTCCAGCTGGCCGGATTTTTTGACCACTTTGACAACGAGCGGGTGCAGATTATCGGTTATGTGGAGCAGGAGTATCTGCGTCAGATGGACCTGGAACGGAAGATTCAGGTTTATGACCGGCTGCTGGAGGCGAAAATCCCCTGTCTGGTGTACAGCCGCAGCCAGATTCCGGATGATAATATGCTGGAACGCTGCAACTACTACGACGTGCCTTGCCTGGTTTCCGATATGCCCACTTCCGATCTGATGGCGGAGATCATCCGCTGGCTGAAAGTGAAAATGGCTCCTTCCATCACCATTCACGGTGTTTTGGTAGACGTATTTGGCGAGGGTGTTTTGATTATGGGGGAAAGCGGCATCGGAAAAAGCGAGGCTGCCCTGGAACTGATCAAACGGGGACATCGTTTGGTTACGGACGACGTGGTGGAGATCCGCAAGGTCAGCGATGTGACTCTGGTGGGAACAGCCCCGGATATTACCAAGCACTTTATCGAGCTGCGGGGCATAGGGATCATTGATGTGAAAACCTTATTCGGTGTGGAAAGCGTAAAAGATACCCAGGCCATAGACTTGGTGATCAAGCTGGAAGAATGGGACAGGGACAAAGAGTATGACCGTCTTGGTCTGGAAGATCAATATACGGAGCTTTTGGGCAAACAGGTTATCTGTCATTCCATTCCCATCCGCCCGGGTCGAAATCTGGCGATTATCGTAGAGACAGCCGCCATCAACCATCGTCAGAAGAACATGGGTTACAATGCGGCACAAGAATTGTATAAACGGGTTCAGGCAAACCTGGGAAGAGGAAGGATGTAAGGGAAGATGAAGGAATTGAAGCAGGAGTTGGTTGATTTCGTGGGAACTGATGCCGTAAAGACAGAAGAGCCTATGAAGAACCACACCACATTCCGCATCGGAGGACCGGCCCGGTATTTCGTAACGCCGAAAACCACAAAAGAATTGGCAGATGTCATAGCCTTATGCCGAAGCACAGAGGTTCCTTTCCTAGTCATGGGCAATGGAAGTAACCTGCTGGTAACGGATAAAGGCTGGAGAGGGGCGGTTATCTCCACCGAACACTTAAAAAATGCCAGTGTTTCCCACACCTCCATATGGGCGGAGGCAGGGATCACCTTGGCACGTCTGGCACGTCTGGCACAGGATGCGTCCCTTACGGGCATGGAGTTTGCCGCAGGCATCCCCGGAACCCTGGGAGGCGCCCTGGTTATGAATGCAGGGGCATACGGCGGAGAGATGAAAGACATCCTTCTGTGGGCGGATGTGCTGGCTCCTGACGGCAGCATACATAGAAAGACAGTGTCCCAGCTGGAACTGGGTTACCGTACCAGCCTTATTCAACAGGAAGGTTACGTGGTCCTGGCAGCACAGTTAAGCTTAAAAGAAGGGGATCAGACAGCAATCAAAAGAAAAATGGATGACTTGGCGTGTCAGAGAAAAGCCAAGCAGCCCTTAGAATATCCCAGCGCAGGCAGCACCTTCAAACGCCCTCCAGGCTATTTTGCAGGAAAACTGATTGACGATGCAGGGCTTCGAGGCTTTCAGCTGGGAGGAGCGGCCATATCGGAGAAACACTGCGGTTTTGTAATCAACAAGGCTCAGGCCACGGCTGAGGATGTGTTAAATCTGTGCAGTGAGGTAAAGCGCAGGGTAAAGGAACGGACAGGGGTAGAACTGGAACTGGAGATAAAGATACTGGAGGATCAGCCATGAAACTGGTAATCGTGACAGGAATGTCCGGAGCAGGCAAAACGGTAGCCTTAAAAATGCTGGAGGATCTGGGATATTACTGCGTAGACAATCTTCCCATTCCCCTGATAGAAAAATTTACCGAATTAACCATCGGAACACCTGGCCAATCGGACCAGGTTGCCTTAGGAATCGATGTCCGAAGCGGACAGGAGCTGTCACTGCTTAACCAGATCATCAAAAATTGGCGGAGCGACGGTGTTTCCTTTGATATCCTGTTTCTGGATGCCAGCGATGAAGTCCTGATAAAACGCTACAAAGAAACCAGAAGGAATCATCCTTTGGCCGGCAAAGGCAGGATTGACACCGGGATTGCCAAGGAGCGGGAGAAATTAAATTTCCTGAAAAAACAGGCTGATGTGATTCTGGATACCAGCAAGCTTTTGACCAAGGAACTGCGCCAGGAACTGGAACGCATCTTTCTTGACAACGAAAGCTTTAATAATCTGTTTGTCACGGTCCTTGCCTTTGGCTTTAAATATGGGATTCCCGGGGATGCGGATCTGGTCTTTGATGTCCGTTTCCTTCCCAATCCCTACTATGTGGAAAATCTGCGGGCCAAAACAGGGGAGCAGCAGGAGATCCGTGATTATGTGATGCAGGGAGGAACCGGGGAGACATTTCTTGCAAAGCTGTATGACATGATCGATTTTCTGATCCCCAACTATGTGCTGGAGGGGAAAAACCAGCTGGTGGTAGCCATAGGCTGTACGGGAGGCAAGCATCGGTCCGTCACCATTGCCAGGGCCCTGTACGATCATTTGAGCCAGAAAAAGGAATTGGGAACAAAACTGGAATACCGAGACATCGAAAAAGACAGCAAGAGGTTATAGAAAGGGTAGATGAAGATGGCATCCTTTTCGTCCAGGGTAAAAGAAGAATTATCCCGGCAGTTAAGTCCTGCCAGACACTGCCGGATCGCGGAGATTGCCGCCATTATCAGTCTGTGCGGCAAGATCCGGATTGACGAAAATGATAGGTATCGTATGAATATCAGCACAGAAAATGTGGCAGTTGCGAGAAAGTACTTTACATTATTGAAAAAAACATTTAATATAAGTACGGATGTAGTTATCCGGCATCATTCTTGTCTGAAAGGGAACAGGACGTACGGTGTGGCAGTTTCCGAGGATGAAGATGCCAGAAAAGTACTTTTAGCTGCGAAGCTTCTGGATGAGCGGGGAGAGATTGGAGAGAACCTTTCCCTGGTGAAGAATCTGGTGATTCAGAATCCGTGCTGCAGAAGGGCCTTTATACGGGGGGCATTTCTGGCGGCGGGTTCCATCAGTGATCCGGAGCGGTTTTACCACTTTGAGATCGTCTGTGCCACAGAGGACAAGGCAAAACAACTGCAGTCCATTATTGCAACTTTTGGCATCGAAGCCAGGATCGTGATGAGGAAAAAGTATTTTGTCGTATACATCAAAGAGGGAAGCCAGATCGTAGATATCCTCAATGTGATGGAAGCATCGGTGGCGCTTATGGAACTTGAGAATATCAGGATCCTGAAGGAGATGCGCGGCAGTGTAAACCGTCAGGTGAACTGTGAGACCGCCAATATCAATAAGACTGTTTCGGCGGCGGTAAAGCAGATTGGGGATATTACACTTATTAAAGAAACCATAGGTTTTGACAGCCTGCCTAAGAATCTGGAGGAGATTGCCAGGGCAAGGCTGGAACGGCCGGAAGCCACACTGAAAGAGCTGGGAGAATCTTTGGAGCCGCCGGTAGGAAAGTCAGGTGTCAACCACCGGTTGAGAAAGTTAAGTAATTTGGCCGAGGATTTGAGAGAGTCCGGCTGTTTGAAGAAGTAAGGAGGAGAATTAT
>CAYWRB010000060.1:0-10973 GCA_964460025.1 uncultured Hungatella sp. | reverse complement strand
TGCTCCAACTTTTCCACTATTGACAAAAGTTTGCTTTTCTGCTTTTCCTTGAGGGCAACTTCATTTTCTGTCAGATATGTTTTCATATTCTCTGGCTCACGCAAGAAAAGCAGCAAACTATTATGTGCCTTATCCTGAATGGAACCATTTTCATATCTGCAGATTGTTTTATCGCCCCAGTTCAGCAATTTGGCAAATCCTCTCTGACTAAGCCCATACTGCTCCCTTATCTTTTTAATTTCCTCTGGCAGAAGAAGCTTGTGCCTCCTGCGGAATTCATTATATGCCTGGACTAACGTAGCGTTATCTAATTCTTCAGAATAAAATTCTTCTCCGCAGTCCACGCACACCAAAACCTCTGCATCGACTTCGACAGATTCTCCGCATACATCATAAATCTCTCTCTTTTTAATTACTTTTGTTTCAACGTCTCTTCCACATTCTTCACAATATTTTTCCATCGACGCCACCTCCTAAGCGAACTCATCTTCATGAAATCCAAGACATTTAAGTATATCTTCTCCATTCTCCTGTACTATTTTGACTTTTACATAAAATTGTATTCCATCAAGATTCTTCTTGAATTCCCATATATCTCCAGGACGATTAGGATCCAAATCCCGCTTAGGGCCTTTGTAGTAATTATTAGAAGCAAGACCTAAAATCTCATTTTTTACATCAGTAATTGTAAGACCATATTGCGCCAATGCCTGCATATTCTTTCTTCTTGGAACAAAATCATATTTTCCTGTGGACAATAGTTTCTTGACTCTGGCAAGATATGCCGCAATATCCGATGTGCTTGCTTGATTACTCACTGGGTCACCTCCGTGTACTTATATTATACTCAAAATTATCCGAGTGTCAAGAAAAATGCGGTTATATAACCGCATTTTTATAAAAAAACATATGAATTTCAATCATTGAGGTCTAAATCTATAAAAAGCAACGCACTCATACGACTTCAAACCATACATTCCGTCCGTAATATTCCTCTGCTCCCTATTCCCAATTACTCTTTCTTCAAAACCATCAGGAATCTTTATCATCCCGTTTTTATTTTGATAATTGTGAATAACCAAAATCTCCTGCTTCTCTAAAATCCGGAAATAAGCGATAACGGAAACATCCTCCGTATAGTAAGGGACAAATTCTCCCTCCACAATTACAGGACTGTACCTGCTGTCCATTCTCAAATGTATCAGATTTCTGTAAAACATTAATACCGACTGGCCGCATTCTTCCTGGTTCTTTGCATTAATCCTCTTATAATTATCATTTACCTTCAGCCAGGTTTCCCCATTGCTGAAACCGGCATTTTTTTCTCCGTTCCACTGCATCGGCGTCCGGCTGTTGTCACGGCTTCTTTTCACTACAATCTCAAAGGCTTCCTCCGGAGAAATACCAAACTTCAGAGCCCTTTCATACTGTCCCTTTGTGGCAATGTCATCATACTGCTCCAGAGAATCCATCCTGATATTTTCCATTCCCAATTCCTGCCCCTGATAAATAAACGGAGTCCCCCGCAAAAACATGAACATAGATGCAAGCATGGTTTTGCTGTAATAACCGATATCCTCTTTGGGAATATATTTATTCACTGACCGGTTCTGGTCATGATTCTCCAGGTATACGGCTCCCCATCCTTTTTCCTGTACCATCTTCTGGCTCTTAAATAAACTTTCCCTCAATTCCTCCACCGTAAATCTTCTGGGATGGAACCATTCTCCCGTATCCGGAACATCAATGTCCGTATAGCTGAAATCAAAGACCATAGAAAAAAATCCGTCTTCCCCGATAAACTGGTTCAGCAATTCTTCCGGTACATTTGCCTCGGCCACAGTCATGCTGTTGTGTGGTTTAAATGTCCTCTCATTTAGTTCTCTCAAAAATACTTCGATTCCAGGCTGGTTTAAAATCCAGTCCCCAATATACCGCAGCCCGTCCTCTCCGTCCGGTTGAAATATCCCATACTCCATTCTCTTTTTTATGTTGCTTATGGCATCAATTCGGAATCCGCCCAGCCCCTTATCCAGCCAATAGTTTACCATACGGTAGATATCTTCCCTCAATTCCTTATTCTCCCAGTTTAAATCCGGCTGCTTTTTAGAGAATGCATGCAGATAAAAACGATTGGTTCCATCTATCCGTGTCCATGCCGGACCGCCGAAATAAGAACGCCAGTTATTAGGCGGATTTCCATCCGCCGTCTCCTTGATAATATAATAATCTCCATATTTGCTGTCCGGATTCTTTAAGGCTTTTTGAAACCATTCGTGCTCATCCGACGTATGGTTCACCACCAAATCCATCAATATCTTTATTCCTTTTTCCCCCGCTTTCTCAATCAGCTCCTCCATATCCTCATCCGTGCCGAACATTGGGTCAATATGATAGTAATCGGAGATATCATAGCCGCCGTCATCCATTGGGGAGCAATATACAGGGCAAAGCCATATGACATTTGCCCCCAGACTCTTTATATAATCCAGCCGTTGTATGATTCCTCTCAAATCACCGATTCCGTCCCCATTGCTGTCCTGAAAGCTTTTAGGATATATTTGATATACAACTGCTCTTTTCCACCATTTTATTCTCTCCATATACACACCCTTTCCTACACCCACAGATTATCTTTTCTGTTATCTGTCAGAATAATAAGTGGAGCAAGATAATACTCTCCTGGCCTTCCCCAAAATCCTGTCTCCCAGTCCATATACCACATGGCTGATGACATACTTTCCTTCATTGATAAACACTTCAATCAGATTGGAATCTACGAATATATCCAGCCTGCAGCATCCAAGACTTTCCGGTGTGCTGCTTACAAGCCTGTGCCCCTCTATTCCCTGGAACACCTGGCTTCTGTCTGTCTTTATGTATCCATTCTCCCTCCATATCCGATATCCGCCGATATTGATTTCTTCCCCCTCATCAAGCACCGTCTGAATCCTGCAGGGCTTTTCAGGGTCAAATATCTCCTTTTCTTCTGCCTCCCTGGAAAAACACCTGTCTACCTCCGGGTGGACCCGAAAACAGATATGTCCGTTTTTCACCTCAACCACTCTTGGAATACACATCATCCCGTTCCATGGTTTTTTTCCCTCTTTATCCACAGGTTTTGGCATCCGCATCCAGGCTATCAACACCCTTCTGCCATCTTTATCCACATTGGTCTGAGGCGCATATAAATCCATCCCATAATCCACATACCGAAAATCATCCGCCACCATCATAGAACAGTTCTCACTGTCAAACTCTGCCTTACAGCAGACCGCATGGTCCCGATATCCGTCTCCGGGCTCTCCGATTCCCATAGGGGAACCGATAAAAATATACTGTCCGCCGACCCGGAACAAATCCGGACATTCCATTCCGGTTCCGAAACCCGGATGGCGGTACTGCCCGGAATATTCCCAAGTCTCCCCGTCCCGGCTTTGAAAGAACAAGATTCTTCCTTCCTTCTTCTCACAGGTACTTCCCAATATCATATAATATCTATCACCCTCATACCACACCTTAGGGTCTCTTGTATCTGCCGCATCGCCAATTTCCTTATCCCTGATAACCGGAATAATCTGCCTTTTTCCTTCCCAGTTGTCAAATGTAAATCCGTCCTCAGATACAACCATGGCCTGACTGGTTTCCAGCTTCCCATCCTTTGCCCTGTGAATATCCTCATCATCGGTTTCCAGATATCTCACGGCAGAATAATAAAGGTACAGTTTCCCGTCCTTGTTAAGCGCACTTCCGGAAAACACGCCGTTTTCATCATACCGCTTAGTAGGAAACAAGGCCACATCCAGATGTTTCCAATGAACCAAATCCTCACTTATCCCATGGCCCCAGTGCATGGTTCCCCACTGAGGAGCATAAGGAAAATACTGATAAAACAGATGATATTTCCCCCCGTAATAGATAAATCCGTTAGGGTCATTCAGCCAGTTTCCCGGCGCCTTTAAATGCAACAAATCCTGATACATATTTTATATAGCTCCTTCCTTTTCTCGGATTATCTATCCTGATTACAGATATTCTTTCTGATGAAGAGATTTCGGCACACCTTTTGATTTTTCATCATTATATAAAGAAAGAGGGCATTTTGCAATACCCTCCTTCTCTTTCCCTTTCTTATTTACTTCACAGCCCCTGATACCACGCCGTTGATAATCTGTTTCTGCAATACCACATACAAAATCAGAATCGGAATCACACACAGCAGCAAACCTGCCATAATGGTGCCGTAATCCGCAGAATATGTTCCATAGAAACTGTATGTAGACAGCGGCAGAGTCAAAAGCTTCTTATCTGTCAGCACCAGAGACGGAAGAAGGAAATCATTCCAGAAAGCCAGTGCGTTCAAGATAACCATGGTAGAGATAATGGGCTTCAAAAGAGGAAATACAATCTTAAAAAATGTCTGAGAGTGGGTGCATCCGTCAATGTAGGCCGCTTCCTCCAGGGCAATGGGAATATTTCCGTTGATAAACCCGTGGAACATAAACACCGACATGGCTATGGAAAATCCCGTATGCATGAAAATCAACGTAATCCTGTGGTTCAGGATATTTAAAGTACCTCCATAGATACTTACCAAAGGAATCATGATTGCCTGAAACGGAATAATCATAGAAGCAACCATAAGTGCAAACATCATGTTGGAAATCCAGTTTTTATGACGTACAATATAGTAAGCCAGCATAGCCGCCAGAACCGTTACAAGAGCCGTAGCCGAAACCGTCACAATCACGGAATTCTTAAAAGCGTTGAGAAAATCCATCTGGTTAAAAGCCTTCACAAAGTTGTCAAAGGACAGTCCCTTGATGGTAAACAGCCAGGAAAACGGACTTTTGATAATATCCCTTTTCTGTTTCAGGGAATTGATGACTACCATAACGAAGGGAAACATATACGCAATAAATATCACAATCAATGCCGCCATAATCAGAATATGATTTCTTTTCTTCTTTTTCCCGCCAACAACTGTCTGTGTCATTACGCCTCAACCTCCTTCTTCTTTGTCAAATATACCTGGACACCGCTGATACATGCCGTGATGATAAACAGAATCAAAGCCTCCGCCTGGCCGACGCCAAACTGCCTGGATGTAAATGCTTTCTCATACACATGCATAGCTGCCATCTCCGTAGTTCCGTAAGGCGCTCCTGCAGTCAAAGACAGGTTCACATCATAGACCATAAATGCCCTGGAAAGGGTAAGAAACAGACAGATGGTTACGGAAGACATCATCAGAGGAAGGATAATATTCTTCATCTTCACCCACCCGGAAGCCCCGTCAATGCTGGCCGCCTCCATCACATCCTCGCTGAGCCCCATAAATCCTGCCACATAGATTAAAATCATATAACCGGAAAGCTGCCATACGGAAACCATAACCAAAGCAATAAAAGCCTTTGTGGGGTCAGAAAGCCAGGAAGCCTCAAATACACCCCATCCCGTAGAATCTCCGATACTTACAAACACCCTGGAAAATACAAACTGCCAGATATACCCCAGAACAATGCCGCCAATCAGGTTGGGAGTAAAGAACCCTGCCCTGAAAAAGTTCTGTCCTTTCAATCCTCTTGTTAAGAGATAAGCAATGCCAAATGCCATAACATTTACAATAATCACTACAAAAATCACATATTTAAAGGTAAGCACCAGAGAACTCCAAAACTGAGCGTCCTTTGCCACACCTGCAAAATTCTTAAACCCTACAAAATTCTTTACCTGTGACACGCCGTTCCAATCCGTCATGGTAAGATATACGCCATAAAGAAACGGAACAATCACCACTGCAAGAAAGCAGAACAAACCAGGCAGTGCAAACATGCAAAAATCTTTTCCATTACTTTGTGATTTCATACGGTCTTCCTCCTCTCCTTCCCTATTGTTCATCCCAGTATGCCTGGATGGAATCAATCAGTTCCTGTCTGTCACTGCGCCCTGCAAGGTATTTTTGCATAGCCGCTCCAAGGACGGACCAGTGGTCATTGGGTACGATGGCAGACGCATTAAAGGCTTTTCCTTCATGCACCTTCTCATAAATATCCCGGCTTAAAGGGTCGCTGGGCTCATAAGGATTATTGGCAAAAGGCGGGATAATGTTGCAGGTCTTTACTAACATCTGCTGCCCAATCTCACTGTATACAATCCAGTTTAAAAATTCTTTGGCCGCCGCCTTTTCCTTCTCCGAAGCCATCTGCCCATCCAGCATCACCTGTTTGGAAGGAGAACCCTGAATCTTCTGATTGGCAAAATCCTCCGGGTCATTATTCAAAAAATAAGGCAGAAATCCATACTCATCCTCATTCTCCGCGCCTGCCTCCGACAGATTGGGCCATGCCCAGTTTCCGTTGAACCAGAAGGCAGTCTTCCCGTCCGCCAAATCAATGGCCATCTCATCATAATCCGCTCCCAACGGGTCTTTTCTGGACACATTGTATGCCTTCAAAACATCAAACGCATCCAAAAACTCATTCATCCTGTTGTAAGAAGCCAGGTCAAGCTGTCCTGCCTTTATCTTCTCAATAATTTCCTGGGCGCCTTCGGATGTTCCATCATAAGTCTCATAGACGTACTGCAGATTATGGGCGCCTAAAGACCAGTCCTCCTTTGCCAGGGACAGAGGCCGCTCCATGCCTGCATCCACCAGCCGGTCTAAGAATGCCTGAAATTCTCCAAGTGTCGTGATGCTTTCCGGATTAAACTCTTCTCCCAGAGTCTCCTCAATCACAGACTTGTTGTAGATGATTCCCCGTCCTTCGATACAGAGAGGAAGGCTGTAGACTTTTCCGTTTATCTCTGTCAAATACCCCTGCGCCTCTTCCACCCAGGCCTCATTAGACAAATCCTCTCCCTTTTCCTCCGCCAGGGCGATTACATCCGTGGTATCCAGAATGGACATGGTAGGCGGATTCCCAGAATTATACAGGCTTACAATCTTTGTATAAGGAGAATCATCCGTAACCGGCATAACCTCAATATGAACCCCTGACTTCTTCTCATACTCTGCACCCATCTTTTCCAGTGCAACCTGAATCTCCGCCTTGGAATTTAACAAGGTAATTTTTGTCCCCCCCAAAGAATTGTCATACTGGAAAGTGTCTATAGAAAGGTCTATAGGCTCTTCCACAACTTCCTGGTTCGGGTCGTCCGGGTCGCTGGCAAAACCAAACCTGCAGCCGGTCAATACCGTTGACATCAACACCAGAGAAAGCCCCAGCGAAACACCCGATGCCACTTTCTTTTTCATTGCTCGTTCCTCCTTATTATTTTTCCCGCATCCTAACGGGTTATTTTCTCTACACTTTCACATTTCCGTTTATATAACCGGTTAAGTAACCGGTTACTTTATAAATATAATATCATCCCATAATATCTTTGTCAACAACAAATTTATAAATTTTTTTGTTTTTTATAATATTTATTCTATAAATTACCGGTTACTTAACCGATTATTGTTGTCTATTTGAAACAATTTTGCTATACTAATATGAGACAATTTTGTATCAAATAAGAAATTAACCACAAAAAGAGAGGTTCCCCCATGTCTTCCAAAAAAACCGTAACCTTCAGTGATATCGCAAACTATACGAATTTTTCAAAAACTACGATTTCCCGCTATTTCAACAATCCGGATTCTCTTACACTGGAAAACCAGCAGATTATATCCGATGCCCTTGTAAAGCTAAACTACAAAGAAAATAAAGTTGCTAAAATTCTGGCTAACGGAAAAACAGAATTTGTAGGCATCATTATCCCTGATTTATACCACCACTATTATTCAGAAGTGCTGAATCAGATTTTGTCTACCTATGAAACCTTCGGATATAAATTTCTCGTATTTATCGGCAACAAAGATAAAGAAACGGAACGGCGCTATATTCAGGAACTGCTGGCCTATAAAATTGAAGGAATGATTATCTTAAGCCATACCATAGATTCCATTGAACTGGCGCAGCTGCCTATTCCTATTGTTGCCATTGAGAGAGAGGATGAATACGTCTGCAGCGTCAATACGGACAATTATATGGGCGGATACCAGGCTACCAATCTGCTGGCCAGACATCACTGTGATATTTTGTTTCATATCAACTCTCCCTCTTCTGAAAAAATCCCGGCTTACGGCCGCCTGAAAGGTTTTTCAGATTTCTGTGAGGAGCATGGACTGAAACATGAGATTCTGTTAAAAGAATTCGGCCACACCTATGAAACCGCCACGGAGCAGCTTAAGGGAATTTTGAACTATCTGGAAACTTCTTTTCAGGATAAGAAGAAAGGCATTTTTATTTCCAATGACACCAATGCCAATGTCCTTCTCAACCTGTTGATACGAAAATACGGCCGCCTTCCTGACGACTATCTGATTGTGGGGTTTGACAACTCCCCCATATCCAGAGAAGGTATTCTCACCATCAGCACCATTGGGCAGCAGATAGATAAGCTGGCCTATGAAGCCGTGAAACTTCTGGTAGAACAGATGAATGAACGAAAAAAAAGAAAACCGGTTCCTTTAGAAAAACCGATTCATAAAATCATAACTCCTATCCTATTTCGAAGAGAGACTACGGAAAAAGATATGCCGCCGGCTTAGCCGGCGGTAACCATACTGTTTATAACCAATTCTTGTCAATATTTCTTTTCAAATCACAAAACAAGCCATAAAACTGTTCCTTTGTCTGTCTGATAATATCCAATGCCACTGCGTTATTATACGAATGAGCCACATTATTTCTTGCTTTCAATGCATCCAGCCACATAGTTTCATCTGAAATCATAGACGCCTCATAAGCTGTCTTAATAATGAATTTAGGCGAACCTGTGGCAGAGCTTTCATACCCATGCTGTTCCAGAATATCCTTCATCATTTTCCATGCCTGCTCAAAACATATCTCATAAAGTCCAACCAAACCGGTAGTTGTCACATTGTCATAAGGTTCCTGATACCGATGAATATCTTCCAGGTTTTTAAGAGCAGCACAAAAATTCTCATACTTTTTCATATAAAATTACCCCCTCCCTTTCAATCGAATCCCTTAATTCTTCCTGTACCGTTCCGTCAAGGTCTACAATATCGTATTTTAACAGCGTAGAGGTCTCCTCGTCCACATCCAACGCAAATCTGCAAAAATCCCCCCCGCTAACTGCCAAATCAATATCACTGACTCTTCTATAGTTCCCCCGTGCCCTGGAGCCAAACAAAATTACTTTGTCTACATGATATTTCTTTGCTAACTGGCAAATCTCCTGTATGACAACTGTTTTTATTCCGGTATTTCCCCATGTTTCATCCATCACCTTATTAAACTCCCTCCACAAAAATCAATTATACTTTTCCATCAGATATTGATATACATCCCTCTTACTGATTCCTCTGTCCTTCGCCACCATACGCATAGCTTCCTTATGCTCAATACCCTGTTTTTCATAGTAATCCATATGCTCTTCTATCCTCATCTCTTCCCAGGTTCTTGCCATCTCATCCTTTTTCTGCTCTATACTTTTTCCTTCTATCACCACAACACATTCTCCCTTAGGCTCCTGGTTTTCATATTTTTCCAAAGCCTCTTTAAAGGTTGTCTGATACGCCTCCTCATACTTTTTTGTCAATTCTCTGCAGATCGTTATTTTTCTGTCTCCCAAGGCCTCATAAAGCTCTGTCAATGTCCGCACCAGCCGGTGAGGCGCCTCATACAGGATGATGGTTCTGGTCTCTTCCTTTAACTCTTCCAATATCCACTGTTTTTCCTTTTTTTCCGAGGGAAGAAATGCCTCAAAACAGAACCTTCTGGTAGAAAGCCCGGAAAGAGTCAAAGCCGTGACACAGGCCGCAGGCCCCGGGAGAGAGGTCACCTCAATTCCCGCTTCATAACACTGTCTCACCAGCTCCTCCCCAGGGTCCGAGATTCCGGGAGTCCCTGCATCTGTCACCAAAGCAATATCCACACCGCTCTTAAGCTTTTCCACAAGATATCTTGCTTTTTCCACTTTATTATACTCATGATAGCTGGTCATAGGAGTTTTTATATCAAAATGATTCAGCATCTTAATGCTGTGCCTGGTATCCTCCGCCGCAATCAAATCCACTTCTTTTAATGTACGTAACACCCGAAAAGTAATATCCTCCAGATTTCCGATAGGTGTCGCACACAAAAATAATTTTCCTGCCATACATTTTTCTCCTGTTTTCCAAATATATTAATACAAGCGTCAAGAGGTCATGGGTTTAATATCCATATACATCACAGATTTCATCCGAATAAACCCCCGGCTCCTTAAAAACAATGACAGGCGCTTCCACTATCATCATGGAACCTCCGCCCCGGACAGCCTCAATCAATACCATATTGGCTTCTTTATCCACAAAAGGATGAACCATCTTCATCCTCTTAGGCTCCAATTTGTATTTTGTAAGCATCGTTATAATTTCAATCAGACGGCGGGGCCTGTGAACCATGTAAAACCGTCCCCCAGGCTTTAAAAGTCCTGCTGCCTCCCGAACCACATCCTCCAGAGTACACAAAACCTCATGGCGTGCAATGGCCTTGGGCAAATCCGGATTTTTCAGTCCGTGAGCATCATTCATATAAGGCGGATTGGATGTCACCACATCAAATGTAGATTTTCCAAACAGCTTTCCTGCCTCTTTTATATCCCCCTTCACCACAGATATCTTCTCTTCCAGATGATTGAAAGCCACACTTCTGAAAGCCATGTCCGCCATGTCTTCCTGAATCTCCAAACCGATATATTCTTTTCCTTCATTTTTTGCTTCCAGAAGAATAGGGATAATTCCCGTTCCTGTTCCAAGGTCAATAGCCCTCTCTCCTTTTTTTACACGGGCAAATCCGGATAAAAGCACTGCATCCATTCCAAAACAGAAGCCATCTTTTTTTTGAATAATCCCATATCCGTTTCTCTGCAAATCATCGATTCTTTCATTTTCTTTTATCATTATTTCCATCTCT
>CAYWRB010000059.1:0-11076 GCA_964460025.1 uncultured Hungatella sp. | reverse complement strand
GGTGGACATGGGCAAAATGTTTAAGGTTATGTGCCAGTTGGCATGAAAGTAAAGGAGACAATAGAAGTGGCAATCGAAAAGGTAAAGGCATATTTCAGAGAATGCGGGATGGAGGAAAGAATTCAGGAATTTGATGTTTCCAGTGCAACGGTGGAACTTGCCGCCGCGGCCCTGCACTGTGAACCCCAGAGAATCGCAAAAACCCTCTCTTTTATGGTAGACGGCCATGGGGTGCTGGTGGTGGCCGCCGGAGATGCGAAGATTGACAATCATAAATATAAGGCACAGTTTGGCACAAAGGCCAAGATGCTTTCACCGGAAGAAGTGGAAACGCTGGTGGGGCACAGGGTAGGCGGCGTGTGCCCCTTCGCGGTAAACCAGGGCGTGAAGGTGTATCTGGATGTGTCGCTGAAGCGTTTCGAGACCGTATTTCCCGCCTGCGGAAGTTCCAATAGTGCCATAGAGCTTACCATAGAGGAACTGGAGAAATATTCCGGCTATGGGGAATGGGTTGATGTCTGTAAAGGGTACTATTAGGGAGGAATTTACATGAAAAAAATCATCGCATCGGCAGTGGTAATATTGTTATGCGTATGGGGGATGACAGGGTGTAAAACGAAAGATGAGGGACAGACAGAACCGGATACCAAGCAGGCAGACATAAATGAGACAACAATGCCGGAGGCGGACAAAACGCAGAAGGAGGATGGCAATATGGTAAAAGCGGTCTATCCCCAGATGGCTTCTTATCCCAATGAAGAGGAATTTATAAACCCGAAAACAGGGGCTTTTGATGATGAAGGCTTTTCAGAGGTGTATGATGCCTGGTGGGAGCAGAAGAGGAGCCGAAGGGATCTTCCGGAAGGATGGTATGACAGCCTGACTCCATTTTTTGCTGCTTCCATCCGTGAGTTCCTTACTGAGGAGATGCCGGGAGATGACGAGGGAAACAGAATTTACTCTCCTGTCAATGTGTATATGGCACTCAGTATGCTGGCGGAGACTGTGGACGGGAACAGCAGACAGCAGATCCTCTCTCTGTTGGGGGCAGATTCCGTCCAGGACCTGAGGAGCCAGGCCGAACAGGTATGGAACGCTGCTTATTGCCAGGATGGGGCTGTGACCAGTATTCTGGCCAATTCTTTGTGGCTGGATGAGAATATCCATTTTAAGAAAGAAACTCTGGAAATTTTGGCGGATCATTACTATGCCTCTTCCTACTGGGGGAAGATGGGATCCCGGGAGTTGGATGAGAGACTGCAGGCATGGCTGAATGAACAGACTGGGGGACTGTTGAAAGAGCAGTCTTCGGGCATCCATATGACCGACGACACGCTGATGGCTCTGGCCTCCACCATCTATTTCCAGGCGAAATGGTCCCATGAGTTTCATGAGTCCAACACGAAAGAACAGGTCTTTCATGGCCCCCAAGGGGATATGACCTGTGATTTTATGCATGAGAGTACGACGGGATCCTATTACTGGGGAAGCAGCTTTGGGGCAGTCTATAAAAGCCTTCAGGAAAGCGGCGGAATGTGGCTGATCCTTCCGGATGAGGGAGTGGACGTAGAGGAGATGCTTTTGGAGGACCAGGTTATGGATCTGGTTCTGAAGGGGGAAAAGTGGGAAAATGAGAAATTCCTGACGCTCAACCTGGCTATGCCTAAATTTGACACAACCTCCAATATAAGCCTGATCGACGGCCTGATCAAATTGGGAGTGACGGATGTATTTGACGGAAAGACGTCGGATTTTACTCCTCTGACCGAAGACATGGAGGGAATCTTTCTTGCCCAGGCCAGCCATGGGGCGCGGGTCATGGTGGATGAGGAAGGATGTACCGCCACCGCTTACACGGTGATGGCGGCAGCAGGCGCTGCCATGCCGCCTGAAGAGCAGGTGGATTTTGTGTTGGACCGTCCATTTCTGTTCGTCATCACCAGCGATTCGGGTCTGCCTCTGTTTGCAGGTATCGTTAGGAGGCCCTAATACTGGAGAAAACCAATGGCAGAATTAATATGTCTGGTACATTTATATGCGTTGGAGGGAGCAGTCCGCAATGTGGAGTTCAACAGCCTTTCGGAGAACAGGAAGAAGGAACTGAAAGAGTTCAGTGATTTTTTGAAGTGACAAATGTCACTGCTGGAATGACGGTTGACATCTACCATATTTTAGCCCCTTTCTATATAATGAGGATAATAAAACAATCCGAGATAGAAGGGGGAATCGATATGATGTGGATAGGAATCATTCTTATATGGCTGGTGGCTCCTTTTGCGGAATTGGGAGTGATTATTGCATTATTAATAAAGAATGATACGTACAAGGCACGGATCCGGGAGTTGGAAAAAAGAATACCGGGACAGATATCTGCTGCGGCTGCCTACAGAAGCATGGAAGAGCAGACGGAAGACAGAGCAACAGAAGAGACCGTGCAGATGGACGAAGAGTGGCTGGCTTCGAGCTGTCAGGGACCGGTGGAAGAACAAGCAGTGCAGATGGATGACGAGTGGCCGACTTCGAACTATCAGGAACAGGCGACAGAAGAGGCCATGCAGATGGATGAAAAAGGACCGGCTTCAAGTTGTCAGAGACAGGCGGAAGAACAAGCAATACAGATGGATGACGAGTGGCCGACTTCGAGCTGTCAGGGACCGGTGGTAGAACAGACCATGCAGATGGATGAAGAGGGACCGGCTTCAAGCTGTCAGAGACAGGAAAGAAAATGGCAGGAAGCGAAAACCTCTCAGCCCGTTCCCATGGAAACGGAGCAGATACTTCCATTACGTGGTCATCACAACCTGGGGATGTTTGCGCTGATTCTGGGAGTCGTCTTTATCGTTCTGTCTGGCCTTATTTTTGCAACGACCACATGGCATATTCTGCCGGATGTCTGTAAAGTCTTTTTGGTTTTTGGATGTGCCGTTTTGTTTTTTGGAGTCAGTTTGTTTGCAGAAAGACGGTTTCATGTTTACAAAACAAGCAATGCGTTTTACATTTTGGGAAGTATCTTTTTGTTTCTTACGATTTTGGCGGCAGCGTATTTTAAATTGCTGGGATCAGAGTTTATTCTGGAAGGAAGAAATCGATGGAAAGTCCTGTGGGTGGGAAGTGTTGTGACAGCTTCGGCTTTTTGGGCAGGGCTTAAACGGTTTGATGATAAAGTTTATACACAGGCATGTCTGTGGGAAATCAGTATCAGCCTGTTTTTCATGGCAAAAGCATTTTCCTTTGGGTGGGACGGATTTGCAGCGGTTATGATGGTATATTCTACAATGCTGGTCTGTGTGAGAGAGTATCTGGTGCGTCAAGACTCCGAGAAAGAGGGCTTGAAAGGGATTCTTTCAGACGGGTTCGGGTTTTTCGCGCCAATACATTTTGGATTCTTTGCGGTCGTTACCGTTCTCAGAGGATTGCCTGCCATCTGGATTATGATAGGGTCATGTGCCATAGGGTACGACGGTTCTTTCCTTGGCGAAATCTGGTTCTTCTCCTTTACGGCTTTTGGTGTGATGGCCATGGCTGCAATGATGATTGGAACTTATATACTGGCTCGCAGAAGACAGACAGAAACTTATGGCTATCTGTTTTCATTGGCAGCATTGGAAACGATTTTATATACGGCTGGGTGGATAACGGAAGTTTCTGTTTATCGGATGGCTGTCATAAATCTGGCGCTTCTGCTGATCCAGATTGTGCGGTACTATAAGAGAGAAAGAGGGGCAGAATCTAGGGGGCTGTTCTGGGATATCTGCGGAGGCGGATTCCTGGCATTCAGTATCATTGCTATGACTGCGGCGGACAACGATACATGGCGGTTTGCATATCTTTTGACGGCAGCTTTCGATTGTCTCCAATACAGGAATGTGGAATCCATAAGGAAGAAGGCTCTTTCTCTCTCCGCCTGTTTTGTGGCAGCGGCATTCTGGCTGCAGCCCTTTGGCCTCTGGCCGCAGATAATCCGATTGGAAATGAGCCTGTTGCCCTTTGTATGGCTTTTGTGGACCATGGGACGTATCTGGGAGCACGTTTCCGGGATTTCTGTCTTGAAAAATATTGGGTACCTGGTGTGTCTGGTTCTTCTGTTTTGGGATGCGATCTTTTCCGGGCTGGTGGTGGATTCCCTTTTGTTGGAAGGGATCTGTCTTGGGGCTTTTGTGTGGGCCCAGATAAAGAACCATGCCTGGTGGGGGCGGATCACGGGAGGTATGAGCCTGATGATGGCACTGTTTATGACAAGAGGTTTCTGGCTCAGCATTTCCTGGTGGGTATATCTGTTGGGCGCAGGTATCGCTCTCATCATCTTGGCAGGAATCATAGAGAAAAGAGAGAAGGAGAAGGAGGAGGAGACATCATGATGGTAATCCTGCTGCATCTGGCGTATCTTGGGGCCATAGGGTTTTGTATGTGTACTTCAGGGTGGCTTATGCTTCGGGCTCACCGGAATCATGTGACAAGGGCGCTCATGGTCTGCCAGATGCTGATTATCCTATGGTGTCTGCCTCAGCTGTTTTTGGCCTTTGTGACAAAGGTGGAGATGAAGTATGTGCTGTACGGTATTTCTTATATTGGAATCAGTCTCATCGGTTCCGCGTGGCTTACCTTTTCCTTGTTTTACTGCGGAAAGGAGATAAGGCCGTGGGTCAGAATATTTCTGGGAGGAATCTCCGCATTTGATTATGTGATGTTTTTGACCAATGGATGCCACCATCTGTTTTACAGAGAATTTGGACTGAAAACGGTTGTCTATGGACCTGTGTTTTATTTCCATATGGTCTTTACGTATCTCTGTGTGATCCTGGGTATGGCTGCGGTTTTGGGGAACTTTAAAAAGAACCGGGTGGCAGGAATTCATGTGTTTGTCATGGTTCTGGCAGCCGCAGTTCCCCTTCTCTTCAATATGCTGTATCTGTCCGGAGCGGTGAAAGCGGGATTTGATCTGACGCCGCCGGTGTTTGCACTGTCCAGCTTCCTGATGCTTGTGGCTGTGTTCCGGTATGATTTTCTGGACATCAATGTGGCGGCGTCCGGGCATATTTTCGCCTCGATTTCCGAGGGCGTGATTATCTACAACCGGAGAGGAAAGATCACGTACCGTAACGCTGCTGCCTGCCGCATGACGGACGCAGAAACCGGGGAGGAATACGGGGAGGTGCTAAAGAGGCTTTGTGAGCATATGCCGGTGACAGAGAATGACAGGGAGAAAACCGAAGGGCAGGGCTTGGTGCTGAATCTGCCGGGGGGAGACAAAGTACGGCTGAAGCAGTATACGCTTCAGGGCAAAAAGGGAGAAGAGACAGGCGGTGTCCTCCTGCTGACAGATGTGGGAGAGTATTATGAGCTTTTGAAGCAGAGCAGGGAGCTGGCCGTATCGGAACAGCGCCTGGCCATTGAGCAGGAACGCAATCGGATCGCCCAGGAGGTTCACGACACCACAGGTCATACCCTGACCATGATTCAGTCCCTGATAAAGCTGATTCGGATTCAGTACCAGGAGAAAGCGGGGCAGGGCGAGGAGGAAAACCAGCAGCTTATGGAATATCTTAAGCAGGCCCAGGAGCTGGCATCCGGCGGCATCCGGGAGCTGCGGTGGTCCATCAATCATCTGCGGCAGGGCAGCGCCTATGAGCTGGTAACTCAGGGGGTGTATCAGCTGGCCGGAAGCGTAAAGGAGATGGAGGTAGAGGTGGAGATTCAGGGGGAGGACGGACACAAGTACTCCCACCTGTCTTCCGTAGTGTACCGGTGTCTCAGGGAGGCCATTACCAACTGTCTGAAATATGCCCATGCATCTCATATGGATGTGATTGTGAAATTCTCAGAACGCTCTGTCAATGTGTATATTTTTGATGATGGGCAGGGGTGCTCTGCGGTGGAGGAGCATCACGGACTTTCAGGGATTCGAAAACGTGTCGATGAGGTCGGAGGACAGGTGCGTTTTCTCTCATCAAAAGGAGAAGGATTTCAGATATTTATGGAGCTTCCGGTAGGAGAAGACGGAGGAGAAAAAACATGATCCAGGTAGTGATTGCAGATGACATCCAGATATTGAGACAAGGGTTAAAGGCCATATTGAGTCAGGATCCGGAGATCCAGGTGACAGGGCTGGCCTCCAATGGAAAGGAAGCATTGGAGTGCTGCAAAAATAAGTGTCCGGATGTGGTTTTGATGGATATGCGGATGCCGGAGTTTGACGGAAGCTGGGGAATATCTGCCATCAAGAAATCATTTCCCAAGGTGCGGATTCTGGTACTGACCACCTTTGATGACCAGGAGACCGTGGATGCGGCCATAAAAAGCGGGGCGGACGGATACATCCTAAAGGAGATGGAGGATGATCAGGTGATCCGGTCCGTAAAAATGGTGCAGGCGGGAATGCAGGTCTTTGGAGGCAATGTGTTTGAGGGAATCCGCAGGCAGATGACCACGTCTGCGAAAGAGAGTGAACAGGAACCGAAGGCAGAGGGGCTGACGCCCAGAGAGCTAGATATTATGAAATGTGTGGCCAGAGGGATGGATAATAAGGAAATTGCGGCGGAGCTTTTCCTGGCAGAGGGAACCGTGAGAAATAATATCTCCAGGCTGCTTGACAAGCTGAAGTTGAAAGACAGGACTCAGCTGGCAGTGTTTACGGTGAAGAACCGGCTGGACTGAAGGGGCAGTTAAAATCCGATAAAGAACAGAACGGAGACAAAAAAGAACCTATGGCAGAGCAAGAATATTTCAGACAGGCATTGGCCAATTTTACGTTTGAGACAGCCAGCGGCGGAGCCATCCGCCATCTGGCAGATCACGGCTATACAGTGGAGGAAATTTCGAAAAAACTGGATTTTCCCACTCCCCATGATCGGATTGGAAACACAGTGTGGAAACATTTTCTTGATAAGGGAATCCTGCTTTTGCATGAACCCGGTACGGGGCTGGGGCAGGAAGCCTATGATTTCGTGGCGGAATACGACTGCTATGGAAGGAAAAGCTTCCGAAGAGTGACGGTTCAGGAATTTGGAAAAGAACCGATCCGATGGAAGGAAGGGGTTTTTGGGGAAGAAAAGGACGGAACGCTTTTTGCATATTTGTCCAAGCGCTGTGATACGGATATGAAAAAGGCATCCGCTTACATTTCCTGTGATTTTGGGCTCCGCAGCCGGAGAGAGCCGGAGCGGTTTCATCAGGTGCTAGAGATTTTGGAGAAGCCGGATCAGGAGTATATTCTGGGGCTGCCGTGGGAGAGGCAGATGGTCTATCACAGGCTGGATGAGAGAATGTGCCGGATCACAGACAGGCTGTACAGAAATAATGAGTATCAGGGGTGGTGCTATTTTATAGAAGAGAAGGAGAAAGTGTGGATAGGAGGAGGCATGAGAGACAGCTATTTTCAGAGATAAATCGAAGATAACTAAGAAAATAGCTGATAATATCTACTGAAAAGCAGATAATATCGTTGACAAATCAGGGCTGGCGGCATATAATCAAGTTATTGGATGGTGGGAAATCCCAAGTATTGGAGGTGCAACGATATGGAAGCTGTAAGAGATTATGATACTCGTGTAGATGCGAAAGGCCGAATTACTCTCAGAGGTGCCACTTATACAAATTATAATGTTAGAATGTTTGAAAACGGCTGTTTTCTTGTGGAACCACGAGTTTTAACTGTTCCGGAAACTATTTCCGAACAATCATTGGCAGATATGGACAAAGCTGTGGAGAATTTTAAGGCCGGAAATGTTTCTCCTGCGATTGATCTTTCTGATTTTGACTGAGGTCATTAGATGAAGTATGAAATTAGAATGGGAATTCCAGAGATGGAAGCTTTGTGGAATGAGCTTCAAGCAAAATATCGAGCTGGAATTATTTCAAAAGACGAGAAAAAATTATATACAAAATGGGGCAGTGCGTTAAAGAAGATCGCATCAGATCCATTTTATAAAGGATTACAGACACACGAGATTGCTCCGCTGACCAAACGATACGGTATGAAAGTGTGGCAATCGTATCTCGAAAACAATAATAATGGCAAGCCAATGCGAATGTTTTGGGTGTATGGTCCGGAGCAAAAGCAAATTACGATTATTGGCTTGGAACCACATCCGGAGGACAAGAAAAATGGAGCCTACGATAGGGTTAAGTTGTCCGATCTTGGATAAGAAAAATGAAGAGATGGACCGCTTACCGGAAATTGGTGACCGGTCTATTTTCATTTCCGTGAGCAACGAGCCAAGTGGGTCTGGTTGAATCCCAACGCCTGTCTTGCTATAATAGGAACATCTTAAAGATCGGAAAGGCCGCGATAAAAAGATGCACATAAAAATAGCCATCTGTGATGATGATATCAAAATACAATTTTCCATAGAAGGATTTCTGCAGCATATCCTTGAAGAATACAACATAGAGTCAGAGATCCAATGCTTTGACCTGGGAGATACTCTTTGTGATATCTATG
Source organism: uncultured Hungatella sp. (assembly GCA_964460025.1). GTDB lineage: Bacteria > Bacillota > Clostridia > Lachnospirales > Lachnospiraceae > UBA3402. The sequence goes on along the minus strand of CAYWRB010000059.1, from coordinate 2,636 downwards.
AGAAGGGGAAGTTTGACCTGATTTTTCTCGATATTGAATTTAAAGGGAAAAACGGTGTGGAAGTTGGAAGGTATATAAGGGAAACCATAGGGGATGAGACGGTACAGATCGCCTATATCTCAGGAAATACCGGCTATGCCATGGAACTTTTTGAGTATCGCCCCATTAATTTTCTGGTGAAGCCCATAAAAGAAGGAGAGATTAAAAGGGTTCTTGACAAATACCTGAAACTGAAAGGGCAGAACGAGGAGAACTTTTGCTATAAGATTGGTTCGGATCGATTCCAGGTGGCGCTGTCTGAAATCGACTACTTTTCCAGCCGTGGGAGAAAAGTGATCCTCCATGGCAGAGAAAAAGAAGCGGAATTTTATGGCTCTTTGGACTCCATCTACAATCAAATAAAAGGAAAGCGTTTTTTGTATGTTCACAAATCATTTCTTGTCAATTATCAACGCATTGCCAAGATGGAGTACGAACAGGTCACTCTGTATGACAAAACGGTGATTCCCATCAGCCAGGCAAGGCGTCCGGCCATAAGAAAACAGCTTATGGATATCAAAAAGGGAGAGATGTGACAGATGGCAGAAGTACTCCGATTTTGTGACAGATTTGCTGTAAATGCCTTTGACCTTTACATCATAGTAAGATTGTTTCGGGTGATATTTAAAGACCGGTTATATGACAAAAAACTGCTGTACGCCGCAATAACCATCAATATGATCATAAGGCTTCTGGAAAATTATGATGTACCTTATATATGGGTAAATATCATAACCAATGTCCTTTTGATCTTCCTGCTTACAGGGTGTTACAGATCCTCAATCAGGAGAAAAATCTGGGTTACGGCCGGAATCGTCACTTCGCTGTCATTGTCAGAAATCGCTGTAGCATTGCTTATGGGAGTTGAACATTTAAGCTTTTTGGACATGGCCTTTAATGGCGAAAGCATTTCACTGTTTCTAAGCCGGATCCTGTTCTGGATGGCTGTAACCATTGTATTGAAGATGGCGGGCAGGGATAACCCTTATAAACTTCCCGGGAAAGCGGCGGCGCTGGAAATCATCATGTTTCTGCTTCTGAGCGGTGAATTTCTGTTTCTCTGCATCAGGAAACAGGAAAGTATTGTGGAAGATTCCATGGTTCTGCTGACATCAGAGATTACGTTTTATCTCATGATCTATCTTCAGGATTGCCTGATAGAACTGTTTGCAAGCAGGGAGCAGGCAGGCCTTATGGAACAGGAAAAGGAATACTACCAAAAAGAAGCAGTGATGATCCGGCAGAAACAGGAACTTTTAAAGCAGTTTCAGCATGATTTAAAGAACAGGCTTCAGGTGTTAAACGAGATTGCAAAACATGGAGATATGCGGGAACTGAAGGAGTATGTGCAGGAGATTGAAGCGAAGCATAAGGAACAGGAGATCTTCTCCAACACAGGAAATCTGATTATTGACAGTATTATCAACAGTAAGCTTCAGGATGCCATAGAAAAAGGGATCAAAGTAAATGCGGACATCCTGCTGCCGGCAGCCATGGAAGTAAAGACAGATGACATGGTAGTGATACTGGGAAATCTGTTGGACAATGCCATAGAAGCCTGCGAAAGAACGGACTCCGCAAAATATATCCGGCTGTTTCTCAACTATGAGAAAGGCTGTGTCATGTTAAGTGTAAAAAATAGTTTTGATCAGGTAATCAAGATGGATTATGGGGAGTTTACAACGAGGAAAAAGGATAGGGCTCTCCACGGTCTTGGAATCAAGAGTGTGAAAAATACGGTTGAGAAATACCATGGAATCGCCGAATTTACTTCTGAAGGAGCGGAATTCTCCGCAGACATTCTCTTATATTTGTGAAAAAGTTTGGAAATGTGCTTCTGCCCAGCCAGGCAGGAGCATTTTTTACTTTATAAAGACCTTTAAGTTTTTACAAAAATCTGGGTATTTTTTTACAACTTGAAGGTTTGAACCGTTTTTTTTGCTATCATATTTTTTTAGGGAATTCTGTTTCGTAGTGGATTCTTAGTATTGCCTTGTGGAAATTTTCCTATCTATGGAGTAAATACCAATGAGTAAACTGTTGCTGTTAGAAGATGATTTAAGCCTGATTCAAGGGCTTTCTTTTGCTCTTTTAAAATCAGGATTTGAACTTTTTATCGCCCATACCCTTTGTGAGGCTGACAGCCTATGGGAGAAAGACGTCTACGATCTGCTTATTTTAGACGTATCCCTTCCGGATGGTTCCGGTTTTACATTCTGTGAGAAGGTCCGAAAGACATCTCAGGTTCCTATTCTGTTCCTGACTGCATCGGACGAGGAGATCAACGTCATCATGGGCCTGGATATGGGCGGTGATGATTATATGACAAAGCCATTCAAGCTGGCGGTCTTCATGTCCAGAATCAATGCCCTTCTGCGCAGAAGCCGATATTTCCGGCAGGACTTAGGAGAGTTGTATTCCAATGGGATCCTCCTTCAGTTGTTGGAGGGACGGGTCTATAAGGACAAGGTCCTTGTGGAACTGACTGCGGGGGAGTACCGGCTTCTGCGGCTTCTTATGGAAAATCCCAATGTGATTCTATCTGCAGAACAGATCATGGGAAAACTGTGGGATTGTGACGGAAACTTTGTAGATGG
>CAYWRB010000058.1:0-11170 GCA_964460025.1 uncultured Hungatella sp. | reverse complement strand
CCCTCTGCCAGTTCCTTTACGGATTCCACCCTGTTCCCTGACTCGTCTGTCACAAACCCGAAACCTCTGCTTAACTTTTCAAGAGGGGACAATCCATGTAGTTTTCCACTAAGCAGAGCCAGCTGGTGCTTCCTGTCCAACAGACGCCTGTCCATCACAGCTTTCATCTGCCCTTCCATATCAACAAGGCGCTGACGGTACTCATTCATCTGTCTCTCCGGATGATGCATCAAAAGCTTCAGCCTGTACTGCTCCACCTGATATCGTTTCCGCTCTAAGCTTCGTTCCATCCCTCTGGTAAGGGCCTCTCTGATCACCTGAAGCTGCCCCTCAAACTGCCTGTAATCAAATACCGCCAGTTCCGCTGCCGCCGAAGGAGTCGGCGCCCGCAGATCCGCCACATAATCGGCAATCGTCACATCTGTCTCATGGCCCACCGCAGAGATCACCGGTGTCTGACAGTCAAATATGGCCCTGGCCACAATCTCCTCATTAAAAGCCCACAAATCCTCAATGGAACCGCCGCCTCTTCCCACAATCAGCACGTCCAGTCCCATGGCATCCAAGGTCTTAATTCCTTTCACAATGCTGTACTTCGCATTTTCCCCCTGTACCAATGCCGGGTACAGAATCAGCTGCACGTAAGGGTTCCTCCTGGATGAGATATTTATGATATCTTGTATGGCGGCTCCGGTGCTGGCCGTCACAATCCCTACGGTTTTCGCATACTTGGGAATGGGCTGCTTGTACTCCGCAGCAAACATTCCCATATCCTCCAGCTCATTCCGCAGCGCCTGAAAACGTTCAAATAAGTCTCCTGCACCGTCCCTTTGAATCTCCTTTGCATACAGCTGGTACTTTCCGTCTCTCTCATAGACATCGATGGTTCCTGATACTACCACCTGCTGCCCCTCCCGCAGCTGAAAAGAGAGCCCCTTCCTCTGCCCTGCAAACATCACGGCAGACAAGGTCCCCGACTTATCTTTCAATGTAAAATAAATATGTCCCGACGTATGATATTTGCAGTTGGACACTTCTCCCCGTACCCGAATACGGTTCAGAAGGAAATCCTGAACAAACATATTTTTAATGTAGGAGTTTACCTGGGTAACCGAATAGATGCCTGCCATAATCAGCTTGTCTCCTGGCCGGAAACAAGTTTGGCAAGTACGCCGTTGATAAAGGCCGGGGATTCCTTCTGCCCGAACTTTTTGGCCAGCTCCACCGCCTCATTGATCGCCACCTTCTCCGGTATCTCCTGGTCGTAAACCATCTCAAAAAGGGCAAGGCGCAGGATCGTCAAATCAACCTTCCCCATTCTCTTCGTCTTCCACCCCTGTGCAACCTCATTGATCCTGGCATCCAGCTCCGGCAGTCTGGCTGTCACCGCTTCCGCTTTCTGAAGTAAGTACTGATGGTCCTTTTCATCAAACTCCGCCTGATGCAGAATATTCAGGACTCCCTCCGGCGTGGTCTCATCCTCTCCTGATACATCAAAATAGCATAGCAGCTGCTGCTTTGTCTCATCCGCCGGATAAAAATCTGCGCAGAACAGCATCTTAAAGCAATGCTCGCGCAATTCTCTTCTAGTCATACCGTATCCTCCTGGTTGATTCAGGACTCCTGCCGGACAGGGGATCCTGAGAGTACATCATATGCCAAAGGCGCAGCCGCCTATCGAGCAGCTGCGTCTTCTAACTTTACCAGCATTATTCGTCTTCCATGTTCACACTGGCAATTTTAATGTTCACATCCAAAACATTCAGCCCCGTCATGTTCTCAATGGCGCTCTTTACCTTATCCTGTACCTTTTCGGATACATCCGGTATATTGTATCCGTATTTCATATTCAAAGACAGATATACGGACACATGTTCCTCTGTCACATCCACCTTGACACCTTTGGAAAGGTTCTTCATCCCCAGCTTTCCCACCAGTTCATTGGTGATATTCCCAGCCATGGAATCCACACCTTCCACTTCGGTAGCTGCCAGGCCTGCGATAATGGCCACTACCTCATCTGCAATCTGTACTTCTCCGATTTTATCTTTTTCATATACTTTATGAGTATTTCTGCTTTCCATCTCTTCCACGGCAAATACCTCCTCATACATCTATAATAGCCCTATTATAGCAAAAATACTCTTGTTTGCAAAGGTATTTTTATTTGTACTTTAATTTCTATAATAACGGTGTGTTACTCATCAAGATTCAGCAGGGTGATAATGATGCTTTCCGCACCAACCTCTGCCTTCCGTTTTACCACATCCTCAATCTGCGCTCTCTGGGCGTCGGTGATGGAAGAAGCGTTGACCACCACATCTACTTTATCGGAAGAAATGCTGACCACAGGGTCCGAAAATCCTTTTGCCATCAATAGTGTTTCCGCCGCATTCTCCTTCTCAGCGGTTTCCGTCAGCTTAATCATATCCTGTATGGCCTGCTGCTTGGCTTCCTCGGCAATATTGGAATTGTTTATAATATTTAAAAGAGTATCCTTGTTTTTAGCCCGGACCTGCTCCCTGCTTAACTGTACGCTGGCTATGTAATCAGACACTTTCATTCCGCTTGTAAGGATTGCTTCTCCCGGATTCTCAAGCCCCGCCTCCATGCCTGCCTGATCCGCCACGGTCTCGGCCTGAGCATACTGCTGCCCCGTGCTGTCCGTAACCGCCTGGAGTTCCTCAGCCGATACGGACTCCGCTTCCTCAATCTGGCTTAAATCCTGATCCAGACTCATAATCTCCTCATAAGTTCCCTGGCTGTCTAAAAGTCTTTGATTTTCCGCCAGGATATCTTCATCCGAAATATCCGTAAGACCTGCCTCAAACGCGGTATTTCCAGCCTCTAGCTCCTGTTTTCCTGTGTAGTTTAAGTACCCTGCCGCTGCGATCATAACCGCCAGTGTGGTGACGATAATCTGGTTTCTGCGGAACAGTTTTTTCATATTGACATTTTTTAAGTCCTTCTTGAACTTCATGCACGACACTCCTTTTATTCTATCCGCTTTAATACTTTTATTTTATGTGAGGGAATACCAAATAATGCTTCCACCGCAGCAGAAATTTCTGCCTGAACCTGGGGACTGGCTCCTCCCTCCGCGCTGACGATAACACCGTTTATCTCCGGTTTTAATTCCTTTTCCACAAACGGCTGCTGCTGCCCGCTCTGTCCGGCAAGAATGGTATCCTCCTTGGTTTCCCGGCTCTGGATCTTCCTGCTTCCCCCATTCTGGTCCGTTTCCTCAGTAACGGAGTAGGAGGTATCTCTGTCTACTCTCCACACCTTTTCTTCCGATGACTTCAGCACAATCATCACCTCCACATTTCCCACTCCGTCCACATGGCTCAGCAATTGTTCCAGCCGCTGTTCCAGCTGCTGTTCATAGGAAGAGGAGGCCTTTGCCGATGCCTGCATGTCTCCTTCCTCTGTCTGCCCGTCCGTCATGGCCTCTTGTACCTCCTGTCCTGCCCCAGCCTCCCCAGGCTGCCACACACCGCTTTCCTGTCCGCCATCCTTTTTCCCGTTTTTTCCGACAGGAAACCCCAGAATTAAAAGAATCAATCCCATTGCCAACAGCAGCAGCCATTTATCCTTACCATCTTTTAAATTCCACTTCCACGTTCCAACTTTCCAGCCCATAATACTGTTCCACCCTTCTGCGCAGTTCTTTCAGCTCCTGCTCAAATGCTTTGTCTGTTTTCTGCTCAAACGTCCCGTCTGTCCCCTCCTCAAACGCCTCATCTGTCTCCTCCTCAAGCGCTCCCTCTGTCTCTTCCTTAAACGCTCCCTCTGTTTCCTTCGCAAGCGCTCCCTCTGTCTCCTCCTCAAACGCTCTCTCTGTCCCCTCCTCACCGGCAGCAGTGTCTTTTGTCTCCACCTCCACCGGCTCTATCTCAATATCACCGATCCTGATCATCTCCCCTATCTCCTTTTCCTCCTCTTCCTCCTCTTCCCATTCCCCTCTGCCTTCCTCCCTTCCCAGCACCATCCGGATATGGGTCACGGTTCCATAATCTTGTGCTTCCTGCTCCTTCTCGATGGACACCTCCACCCTTTCCACCTGAAATCCCATACCCTCAGCCATAGCCTTTACATCCCTCTCCACAGCCCCTTCATATTCCTCAATCACTCTCTCAAGCCTCTTACTTTCAATCCCCAAAATTTCTCTTTTCAAATCCTCTGACTCCCTTTGAAAACTAATGTTCTCAAAATAATAGGCCAGCCTGTCCTCCAGGTTAAGCCCTCCCATTACCGGCTGTATCACCAATAGAATAAGAATCATCCCCGTAAAGAAGCGGATATATTTCTCATACTTTTTAGAAGGCAGCAGTGCTTTTATTCCATAAACAAAAATCAAAAAGCATAAAATGCTGCTGACCCACTGATACACGCCCTCCATCATCCACCTCCGAAATAGGTGACATTGGTCCCTGCACATACCACTGCCACCGTAATTACCAGCAAAAACGCTGCCGTCATCACAATCTGCAGCAGCATTTTATGTCCTTTTGCCGCCGCCTCAATACATTTCACCAGCCTTTTGTCACAGACCGGTTCCATAAGCGCTGCCAGACATTTATAAAGAAGCATCAAAATAATCAGTTTCATGATCGGAATGGCAGTGATCACCATAAGCACCACCACCGCCGCCATCCCCATGGTATTTTTAATCAGCACACCGGAGCCAAGAATCATCTGCGTCACTGCCGCCGCCCCTTGTCCAATTCCCGGAATCATGCCTACCAGTTTCTGAACGGAACCATTTTTTAAAGAATCCACATAGGGAAGCACCATTCCCTGAATCAGATGGAATCCCAATACCACTCCTAAAAGCGTCTTCATCCCCCACCCAATGGCCTTCTCTACCAGTTCTGTCATCCGTGACAGAAGTTCCTCCTTCGCCATATTGCCTGCAAAGACCAGCATAAGGTATACCCTGGATGCCGGTATCAAGATTCCCCCCAAAAACCATTGACCTACGGAGATGATAAGCAGCGTAAATTCATACATGGCGGCTGCCGACACACTTCCTCCGGCAAAGGCCACCACCAAAAAATAAGATGGCATCAATACTTTCATGAACTGCAGAATGGTATCCACCGTATCTGCCGCCACCTGAATACTCTGTCCGATTCCTGCTGTCAGCATGGTAAATAAAAGCAGATACGTCACATAAAACCCGGCCTCCGAAATCTGGTTTCCGTTAAAAACATCGGAAAAGTTGGTGAAAACCGCTCCCAGGATCCCGAGAGCCAGTATCTGCCCCGTAAGTTTTCCCCCCACAGAAAGTTCTGAAAAAAGTTTCTCTTTTAAGACATCTGCAATCCTGCCCCACAGTGTTCCAAGTTCTCCCTCCATGAGAAGATTCATAATCTCCCGAAAGCCCAGTCCTGCCCCGGCTTCCCTCCCCCGAAGGAACTCCTCAATACCGCTGAAATCAAATTCTTCCATAGTTTGTCCAAATACGGACTCCGCCCCCAAACTCCGGATTGTCCACAGACTGTCTCCCACATCGAAATACAGAAAAAAAATGGTCATCACTGCGACAATCCAAAGATGCTTCCGCATCATGACAAAATCCCCCGTATCATTTCCATCAGCGCCAAAAGAATGGGCATACTGACTGCCAAAATAGATAATTTTCCAAAAATCTCTATCTGATTCCCCAGAGAGCCGTATCCCGCGTCTTTGCAGATTCCGGAAGAAAACTCCGCAATATAAGCAATTCCAATCATTTTCATCAATGCATCAATATATACGTGATTGATCTTAATATAGGCTTGTACCTGTTTTACCGTCTCAATGATGGTTTCCAGCTTTGAAATCCCATAAAAAAATATCACCAGTCCTGCGGCGGCTGCCAGGTAAACTCCGTATTCTCCTTTTACTCCTTTCAGCTGTACTGCCAATATCATTGCCGTCAGCCCCAGGACTGCTATGGACACGATGTTCATACTGTCACCTGCTCTTTCCGTGTTCCAAGGTTACAATTCAAACAGCTTCTTAATGGTTTCAAACAGCTCATAGATATAAGGTACCATCCAGAACAAAACCAGAATAAGGCCTGCCAGACTGGTCAAAAATGCCTGCTCCTCGCGTCCGCTATGTTTCAGAATCTGACAGATGACAGAGACCAGAATTCCTACTGCCGCAATTCTAAAAATCAGATTGACCCCCATGTCGCCCTCCTAACACATGATAATCGAAAGAAACAGTCCTCCCATAAATCCCAGACTGGTACACAGCCTGGTCCGTTCTCTTTCGTGTTCACGATAAAACCGGATGGACAGCTCAAGCTGTTCCAGGTAAAGTTCTATGGTTCTCTCCTGCATGTCCAGATCCAGATACCCCAGATGTTCTCCCAATGCCTGAAACTCCTGACATTCCTTTTCTGTCAGTAAAAGTTCTTTTCTGTGGCCGTTTATGGCCTCTTTCCACAGGTCATAAAACAACTCCCCGTCCTGTTCCCCAATCCGCTTTGCCGCCTGGCAGAATATCTTTGCAGGAATCCCCTCCGATTTTCTGCCCACATGTTCCAGTGCTTCCCCTAAAGGCGCATGGGCATAAAGAATCTCCCCTTTTAACAATAAAATCATTTTCCGAATCTGCTCCAACATTTTTCTATGATCCTTCCACTGCTCTGCCTTTCCTACTCCAAGGGCACCGCAGGAAAGAGTCACCAGGATACTTCCCAATAGTTTCATCCACATAAACTTATCCTCCCCACACTTGGCATTCCTGAATGCATGCCGCCTATCCGGCGGCGGGACTTGCAAAGGAAAGCCTTTTTCCATCAGAATCAAAAATCCCGCTTACATGTCCCACTTCTCCACAATTGTCCAGGACTATGTACCTCTCAAACATCTTCTCCTGAACCAGCTTCTTGAGGACAGGTTTCTGCCGCAGGTCCTCCACGGTGTTTCCGTGGACTGTGGCCAACAGTTTACATCCACAGTTCATCACATATTCCACAGCTTCCAGGTCTTCCCTGCTTCCTATCTCGTCAACCGCAATCACGGTGGGGGACATGGTTCTGATCATCATCATCATCCCCTTGGCTTTTGGACAGCAATCTAAGATGTCTGTCCGCATTCCCACATGATTCTGAGGTTCCCCCTGATAGCAGGCTCCTATTTCCGAGCGCTCGTCTACCACTCCTACCGTAACGCCTGGAAAACCCGGAAGGCCATCGGAAAATTGACGGACAATATCTCTCAGCAACGTGGTTTTCCCACACCTTGGCGGAGAGATAAGCAATGTGTGAAGAACCTGTCCATCTTCATATAAATAAGGCATAATCTGATCCCCACATCCCAGTATCTCATGGGCCAGGCGAACATTCAGACATGATATATACTTTATGGTTCGAATCCCTCTCTCATCCATAACCACTTTTCCGGCAATCCCAATCCTGTGGCCGCCCTGGATCGTCAAAAACCCTTGTTTTAATTCTTCCTCAAATGCATAGAGAGAATGGCTGCTTATATGCTCTATGGTCTCCTTGATATCCTCTCTGGTTACCAGATAGGCTTCTTCTGATTTTGTACTCAATCTTCCTTCCTTTGTCAGATAATACTCCTGGTTGTCCAGAATCATAAGAAACGGCATCCACACCCTCAGACGGAATTCCTGAATACATTCAAAATCTACTGCTGCTTTCAACAGTATATCCCGCAGCGTCCTGGAAAATATTTTGATCAGCTGGTCCCTTCGTTCCACATGCTTCCCCTCCTTTTCTCCCAATATATGTAGGTGGGATAGGGAAACATTCCTGTCAGTGAAAGTTACTTTTACATAATTTTCGTAAATCCGGCCAACATATTCCATAGAAAGGAGGCAGACATTCATGTGGGGTATTCTTATCGCATTGATATCCGGCGCTCTTATGAGTATCCAGGGTGTGTTCAATACCGAGGTTACCAAGCAGACCAGTATCTGGGTTTCTTCCGGCTGGGTACAATTGACAGCCTTTTTAACTTGCATCGTCCTGTGGCTTTTTACAGGGAGGCAGGAAGTAGGCGGTTTATGGCAGGTACAACCATGGTATATGCTGGCCGGCGGCGTGTTGGGAGCTTTGATCACCTATACGGTAATCAAAAGTGTGGGAAGTTTAGGACCGGCTCATTCCGCCCTCTTAATCGTTGTGGCCCAGATCGTTGTGGCTTATGGAATTGAAGTTTTTGGGCTCTTTGGTGTAGAGAAAACCAGCTGGGAGTGGAAAAAAGCCATCGGCGTATTGATCGCCATTATTGGGATCGTAATGTTTAAAAAATAGTACTTGTATTTGCAGATTTATTTAGGTAGAATAGATATAGTATAGTGATTCACACTATATCAGATGGAAGATGGTACTCCTCCAAAGAAGGAGGGACACCATGAAGAAACAAACATTAAAAATGCTGATAACGACCATATGTGTGTTGGCTGCAGGCATATGTTACAGTTGCAGCAGACAGGCAGGCCAGATATCAGGTGACAGGCAGGTACTGGAATTTTCAGAGGAATCCGATTCCTTCCTGGATTCGGAAGACTCAAGTTTAAGACATATTGATGCGGCAGATTCGGAGCTGGAGACGGGTGCGAAGCCTGCCGCAGCTTTTACCCAGGCTCAGGTCTGTTATGTGCATATCTGCGGAGAAGTAAATGCCCCGGGAGTCTATGAGATGGAAGCGGGGGATCGTATTTTTCAGGCTGTGGAGCTGGCCGGAGGATTCACGGAAGCTGCCGCAGAAGGATATCTGAATCTTGCCCAGGAGATTGAGGACGGAATGAAGATCGTTGTGCCGTCCAAGGATTGGGAGAATCAGCAGGAAACAAGAGATACCGACAAAGGTATGGCCGGACAGGAAACCGCAAAAACTGCGGCTCCCGGAATCTATGGCCCTTCAGAGGGAACTGCTTCCTCCGGGACCGGGGAGGGGAATAAGGTAAATTTAAATACCGCCGCAAAGGAAGAGCTGATGACCTTAAAAGGTATTGGGCAGTCCAGGGCCGAAGATATCATAACATATCGGGAAGACCATGGACCTTTTCAAACCATTGAGGAAATCATGAATGTATCCGGCATAAAAGAGAATGCCTTTGAGAAGATAAAAGATGACATCACAGTGTAAAGTGCTGACCGCCGGACAGATCGGGCAGAGGCAGGGTGGTCGGCACAGCAGGTAAAGAAGAGGTGTGGAATGGCTAAGGTTTTGGTAGTGGATGATGAGAAATTAATTGTAAAGGGGATACGTTTCAGCCTGGAGCAGGATGGAATGAAGGTAGATTGTGCCTATGATGGGGAAGAGGCCATTAACTGTGCAAAAGAGAATGAATACGATATTATTTTACTGGATGTCATGCTGCCTAAGGCAGACGGCCTTACGGTATGTCAGACGATTCGGGAATTCTCCGAGGTTCCCATTATTATGCTGACTGCCAAAGGCGATGATATGGATAAAATTCTGGGGTTAGAGTATGGGGCTGATGATTACATTACCAAGCCCTTTAATATCCTGGAGGTAAAAGCCAGAATCAAGGCCATTCTCCGAAGAAATTCCAAACAGAACAAAAAGCCCCAGGAACCGGAAAAACGTATGATCACTGCCGGCAGCCTCCGGCTTGACCGTGACGGCCGCAGAGTATTTGTCGGTTCAAAAGAGATTAATCTGACAGCCAAGGAATTTGACCTTTTAGAGCTTCTGGCCTGCAATCCCAACAAGGTATACAGCCGGGAAGCTCTCTTAGGTTACGTGTGGGGCAACAAAGCGGACTCCGGAGACGTGCGCACCGTGGATGTTCATGTACGAAGATTGAGAGAAAAAATCGAACCCAGTCCAAGCGCTCCGCAGTTCGTACATACCAAGTGGGGCGTAGGATACTATTTCCGTGCCCAGGGATAAAGGCGCACTATGAAGATAACTCTTGTAACAGTGGGAAAACTGAAAGAACGATACTGGACAGATGCCGTCTCGGAATACTCCAAGCGGCTGAGCCGCTACTGCCGTCTGGAGATTCTGCAGACGGCAGATGAAAAGACGCCGGACCATGCCGGCCAGGCACTGGAAGAACAGATAAAAGAAAAGGAAGGCCAGAGGATTCTCTCCCTGATTCCGGATGATGCCTACGTGATTGCACTGGCCATCGAAGGAGTCATGATGGATTCCGAACACCTGGCGGATATGATAGGGCGTCTGGGCGTTAACGGCACCGGTCATATGGTGTTCGTCATAGGCGGCTCCCTGGGATTGTCCGGGCAGGTTTTAAAGCGGGCGGATTTTCATTTAAGCTTTTCCAAAATGACATTCCCTCATCAGCTGATGAGGGTAATTTTGTTGGAACAAATCTATCGAAGCTATCGGATTCTGAATCATCAGCCGTACCATAAGTAAAGGCAAAGGGACGTAAACTTATGGAATTTAAAACGAAATGTACTCTCGGAGGACTCTATGATACTTGTTACAGGAGCAAACGGATTTGTGGGCCATAAAATTATGGAGATGTGCAGGGATACCATTGCTGCTCCATCCCTTCGCAATGTAACACAGGAAGATATGAACCGCATAATCGGGGAAAGCAGCGCGGATGTCATTGTCCATACTGCGGCTATTTCTGATATAGGAGCATGCCAGGCTGATCCGGATGCTTCTTATTTTGCAAATGTACAGCTCCCGATTTTTATTGCAAAAGCGTCAAAGGACAGAAAATTAATCTGCTTCAGTTCCGATCAGGTTTACAGCGGATGCGGCGAAGAGGGACCATATACGGAACATATGGCAAAACCCGGAAATCTGTATGCACAGCATAAGCTGGAAATGGAACAGAGAGTATTGGAAATCAATCCCAATGCGGTTATGCTGCGTGCCGAATGGATGTATGATTACTATTTGAAAAAAACAAATTACTTTATGAATATGATAAACGCGAACGATACGATTTCTTTTCATTTTGGGCAGTTCAGGGGTATTACCTATCTGAAAGAAGTGGCGGAACAAATGGAAAAAGCCATTTCTCTGCCGGGCGGCCCATATAATTTCGGAAGTGAAACAACCTTAACCATGTATGAGATTACCCAGGAATTCCTGGATTTATTGGGCAAAAAAGTGAACTTAAAAGATAATTCCCCAAGGCATAACTTATGGATGAACTGTGATAAGGCTAAAAAATACGGCGTCGTATTTAGCAG
>CAYWRB010000057.1:1835-11190 GCA_964460025.1 uncultured Hungatella sp. | reverse complement strand
TTAAGACCAAGACCTTATCCATAGACCAAAGAGAGGCATTGGACAAGGCATTGGAGGAAAACTTTGGTGTGGATTCCAGTATGACTACGGCAGAGAGCATTTCCGGTGCGGTCAGCAAGGAGATGAAGGAAGACGCCATTGTAGCTGTGATTATCGCTACGATCTGTATGTTGATTTATATCTGGTTCCGGTTTAAGGATATCCGGTTTGCCGCCAGCGCGGTAGCGGCCCTTGTCCATGACGTGTTTGTGGTTCTTACCTTCTATGCGGTAGCAAGATGGTCCGTAGGTTCTACCTTCATTGCATGTATGCTGACTATCGTAGGTTATTCGATCAATGCCACCATCGTTATCTTTGACCGTATCCGTGAGAATCTGAGGCTGAAGAATAACAAAGAGAGTCTGGCCGATGTGGTAAATGCAAGTATTAGTCAGACCTTTACCAGAAGTATCAATACTTCCCTGACTACCTTTATCATGGTTCTTGTGCTGTTCATTATGGGAGTAAGTTCTATCCGTGAATTTGCATTGCCTCTGATGACAGGTATCGTATGCGGCACCTACTCATCCGTATGCATTACGGGAGCACTGTGGTATGTGATGACTACGTGGAAAAAGAAAGAGAACAAGTAAGGAATGGAATATAAAATCATCGCAAAGGATGGAGGCGCCAAGCGGGCAGAGGTAAAAACTGTCCATGGCGTCATCCGGACACCGGTTTTTATGAATGTAGGAACCGTGGGCGCCATCAAGGGCGCGGTGTCAACCGACGATTTAAGGGAGATCGGAACCCAGGTGGAACTGTCCAACACTTACCACCTTCATGTGAGAACCGGAGACAAGCTGATAAGACAGTTTGGCGGGCTTCACAAGTTTATGAACTGGGACAGGCCGATTCTGACAGACTCCGGCGGTTTTCAGGTTTTTTCTTTGGCAGGAATGCGAAAGATTAAAGAGGAAGGCGTGTACTTTAACTCTCACATCGACGGACATAAGATTTTTATGGGGCCGGAGGAAAGCATGCAGATTCAGTCCAATCTGGGTTCTACTATCGCCATGGCTTTCGACGAATGTCCCTCCAGCGTGGCTGATCGGGACTATATGGAGAAGTCCGTGGCAAGGACTACCAGATGGCTGGAGCGGTGTAAACGGGAGATGGAGAGGCTTAACAGTCTGCCGGATACGATTAACAGGCAGCAGCTTCTTTTTGGCATCAACCAGGGCGGCGTCTATGAGGATATCCGTATCGAACATGCAAAGGCCATTTCTGCCATGGACTTGGACGGCTACGCAGTAGGCGGTCTGGCAGTAGGAGAAAGCCATGAGGAGATGTACCGAATTCTGGATGAGACGGTACCATTCCTTCCGGAGGAGAAGCCCACCTATCTGATGGGAGTTGGAACACCTGCCAATATACTGGAGGCTGTGGACAGAGGAGTTGACTTTTTTGACTGTGTCTATCCAACCAGAAACGGGCGTCACGGTCATGTGTACACCAACAAGGGGAAGCTGAATCTGTTTAACCAGAAATATGAGCTGGATCCCCTTCCCATTGAAGAGGGCTGTATGTGTCCGGCCTGCCGTTCCTACAGCAGGGCTTATATACGGCATCTTCTGAAAGCAAAAGAAATGCTGGGGATGAGATTATGTGTATTGCATAATTTGTATTTTTATAATAAAATGATGGAAGAGATTCGCGAGGCGATCGAAGAACACCGTTATGGGGAGTATAAAGCCCGTAAGCTGGAAGGCATGACGGTAAGAAAATGAGAGAATAAGAAGAGTTCCTGTGCCGAGGCGGCAGAGAACCAGGCGAGGAGGACAAATATTTATGATTACGGCAAGTGGTGGTATGGGCGTTGGATTCTGGGTAGTGTATGCGGCATTTCTTATTGGCTTGATGTATTTTATTGCAATTCGTCCGCAGAACAAAGAGAAGAAAAGGATGGCGGAGTTGCTGGCAAGCATTGCCGTAGGAGACAGTGTTCTGACCTCCAGCGGATTTTATGGTGTGGTGATTGATATGACTGATGATACCGTGATTATTGAGTTTGGCAGCAATAAGAACTGCCGGATTCCGATGCAGAAATCTGCGATTGTGCAGGTGGAGAAGCCGGAGGCGTAAAGTGTAGAGTGGGTTGAAAAAGATCTTTTGTCTGGTAAAACGGGCAGGAGTTCTTTTTTATGTTAGAGAGACAAGCAACAGGTCAGGAGGTAGTGGAATGATAAAAAATGTTGTGTTTGATATGGGAAATGTTCTGGTGCGGTATGATTCTATGAGAGCTTGTCGTCAGTTTACGGAGGATGGGCAGGAGAGGAAGCTGGTAAATACCTCGGTTTTTGTTTCGCCGGAGTGGATATTCCTGGACATGGGCTTGATTTCGGAAGAAGAGGCACTGAGAAAGATGCAGGCCCGCCTTCCGGAGGGTCATGCCAGAGAGGCTGCGCGTCTGTGCCTGGAACATTGGCATGAATACTGTATGTGGGAAATCACCGGTATGAGGGAGTTAGTTAAAGAACTGAAGGATAAAGGGTATGGCATCTATCTCTGTTCCAACGCGTCTCTCAGAATGCTGTCCTGCTATAAGCAGGTGATTCCGGCTATTGAACTGTTTGACGGAGTCCTGTTTTCGGCAGAGGTAAAATGCATTAAGCCTCAGAGGGAAATCTACCAACACTTTTACAATAGATTTCATCTGAAACCGGAGGAGTGCTTTTTCATTGACGATCTGTCCGGAAATATTGAAGGCGCCCGGGAGACAGGTATGGACGGATATTGCTTTGCGGACGGCGATGTAGAAAAACTCAGACAGAAACTCCTTGCTCTTTAAACGATCCGGAGCAGATAGATATGGCCACTTTGAGACAATTTTTATACATATACGGAAAGTAAAAACGGATAGAAACATGAATAAAGCAAAAGAATTTTTCAAAAACAATCAATCTTTTATCAAAGAAACCTTTCAAATGGCCTGGCCTTCCGTCTTGGAATCCTTTTTTGTGGCTTTGGCAGGTATGGTAGACTCTCTTATGGTAAGTACCATCGGAGCCTACGCCGTCGCCGCAGTCGGCCTCACCACTCAGCCCAAATTCATCGGTCTGGCAATCTTTATTGCCGTAAATGTGGCGGTGTCCGCCATAGTAGCACGGCGAAAGGGCCAGCAGGATCAGAAGGGGGCCAACGAGGCGCTGGTAGCTGCTTTGGCCTTTGTGGTTGTAATGGGGGTTGTTGTCAGCTTTATCTGTGTGGTGTTTGCAGACCCTATTATACGGCTGTGCGGTTCGGGAGAGGATACCCACAAAAGTGCGGTGGCCTATTTCCGAATCATTATGGGGGGAATGATGTTTAATATTATATCCCTGGCTATCAATGCTGCCCAGAGAGGAGCCGGAAATACCAGGATTGCCATGAAGACCAATGTGACGGCCAATGTGCTGAACATGATCGGGAATTACCTTTTAATCGGAGGAAATCTGGGATTCCCGGCTTTGGGGATCCATGGGGCGGCTTTGGCTACGGTGTTTGGAACCGTGGTGGCCTGCGGCATGAGTATCCGCTCCCTGTTTAAAAAAGACGGTTTTGTCAGTATTTTCTATATGATAAAGAAAAGGATTCGTCCCCGCCTATGCGCGTTGACGGGGATCTTCCATATCGGATCCAATATTTTCCTGGAGCAGCTGCTTCTGCGGGTTGGCTTTATGTCAACAGCGGTGATGACAGCCAAATTAGGAACCGATGTATTTGCTGCTCATCAGGTGGGAATGAATGTTATGAGCCTTTCCTTTTCCTTCGGAGACGGTATGCAGGTGGCAGCCGTGGCGCTGATCGGAAGGAGTCTGGGGGAAGAGAGGCCGGATATGGCCCGCCTGTATGGATTTATCTGTCAGAGAATCGGCAATGTCATCTCCTTGATTCTAGCAGTGCTTTACCTGCTGGGGGGAGAAGCATTTTTCGGGCTTTACTTCAAGGAGGCCCATATTGTGGCTATGGGAGTTCAGATCATGCGGATCATTGTGATTGTGGTAATGCTGCAGATCTCCCAAGTAATCTATATGGGATGCTTAAGAGGTGCCGGAGACGTCAGATTTACCACCATGGTTTCTACCTTCAGCGTTACTTTTGTGAGAACGGTCAGCTCCTACCTGCTGTGCTATACCCTGGGGCTGGGAATGATAGGAATCTGGCTTGGAGTGGTCTGTGACCAGATGTCGCGTTTTATCTTAACCCGATGGAGATTCCGGTCAGGCGTATGGACAAAGGTAAAGATATAACCGGAGATTATACATAAAATTCCAAATAAGTTTATGGGAATTTGCAAACCGTTATTGAAATCTATTGATAAATGAGATATTATGAAGAGAAACAGTTTATTGCTGGGAAGGAACGAAAGTATGAATTGCAGAATAGTAACCATACCGGGAGACGGGATCGGCCCGGAGATTGTGAGAGAAGCATGTAAGGTGCTCGATAAGGTGGGCCAGGTATATGGCCATGAATTTCAATATACGAAGATATTGATGGGAGGCTGCTCCATTGATGAATATGGGGTTCCTCTGACAGATCAGGCCCTGGAGACAGCAAAACAAAGCGATGCCGTGCTCTTGGGGGCGGTAGGCGGTAATGTGGGAAATTCAAGATGGTACGATGTGGCGCCTGGCTTAAGGCCGGAGGCAGGACTTCTGGCGATTCGGAAGGGGCTGAATCTGTTTGCCAACATTCGCCCTGCATACCTGTACAAGGAGCTTAAGGAGGCATGTCCTCTGAAAAAGGAGATTATCGGCGACGGATTTGATATGGTGATTATGCGGGAATTGACCGGCGGGCTTTATTTCGGCAAACGTCATACGGAGCCTGTGGACGGAGTCATGACGGCGGTGGACACGCTGACCTACAATGAAAACGAGATCCGCAGGATTGCCATCAAGGCATTTGATATTGCCATGAAGAGAAGAAAGAATGTCATCAGTGTGGATAAAGCCAATGTGCTGGATTCCTCCAGGCTTTGGAGAAAGGTGGTGGAGGAAACCGCAAAGGATTATCCGGAAGTTCATCTGTCCCATATGTTGGTGGACAACTGTGCTATGCAGCTGGTGATGAATCCTGGACAGTTTGATGTGATTCTCACGGAGAATATGTTTGGAGATATTTTATCGGATGAAGCAAGCATGATTACCGGATCCATCGGCATGCTGCCGTCAGCCAGCTTAAACGAGACTAAGTTTGGTCTGTATGAGCCCAGCCATGGCTCAGCACCGGATATTGCGGGAAAAGATATGGCCAATCCTCTCGCCACCATTCTTTCGGCAGCGATGATGCTCCGGTATTCCTTTGACCTGGATCGGGAGGCGGATGCCATAGAGGGAGCGGTCAAAAAGGTGCTGGCAGACGGTTATCGGACAGTTGATATCGCTTCTGAAGGCTGTATCAAGGTTGGAACCGCCCAAATGGGTGATTTGGTAGCAGGACATATTGACTAAAGGGAGATGGAGGAGACTATGAGAAGTGATAATGCAAAATCCGGTATGCAGCAGGCTCCGGCCCGTTCGCTGTTTCGGGCACTGGGAATAACGGAGGAAGAACTGGCCAGACCGTTAGTAGGTGTGGTAAGTTCTTATAATGAGATTGTTCCGGGGCACATGAATCTGGACAAAATTGTGGAGGCGGTAAAGCAGGGGGTAGCCATGGCAGGGGGAACGCCCATTGTATTTCCGGCCATTGCTGTCTGCGACGGTATTGCCATGGGACATGAGGGGATGAAATACTCTCTGGTAACCAGAGATCTGATTGCTGATTCCACGGAATGTATGGCGCTGGCCCACCAGTTTGACGCTCTTGTCATGGTGCCTAACTGCGATAAGAACGTACCGGGACTTTTGATGGCGGCGGCCCGCCTGAATATTCCTACGGTGTTTGTCAGCGGCGGTCCTATGCTGGCCGGACATGTCAAAGGCCAGAAGAGAAGTCTGTCCAGCATGTTTGAGGCAGTAGGTTCCTATGCGGCCGGAACCATGACAGAGGAGGATGTGGAAGAGTTTGTCTGCAAGGTATGTCCCACCTGTGGTTCCTGTTCCGGTATGTACACGGCCAACAGCATGAACTGTCTGACAGAGGTTCTGGGTATGGGCCTTCAGGGCAACGGCACCATTCCGGCTGTCTATTCGGAGAGGATCCGCCTGGCCAAGCATGCGGGAATGGCAGTCATGGAGATGGTAAAGAAGAATATTTGTCCAAGAGACATCATGACAGAGGCAGCCTTCCGGAATGCCCTGACCATGGATATGGCTCTTGGCTGCAGCACCAACAGTATGCTCCATCTGCCGGCGATTGCTCACGAGGCAGGGGTGGAATTGAATGTGGATATTGCCAATGAGATCAGTGCAAAGACCCCCAATCTATGTCATCTGGCTCCGGCAGGCCCTACTTATATGGAAGATTTGAATGAGGCAGGCGGTATCTATGCGGTTATGAAGGAGATCAGCAAGCTGGGGCTTTTGAATCTGGACTGTATGACAGTCACCGGAAAGACCGTGGGAGAGAACATAAAAGATGCGGTGAACAGGGATACCCAGGTGATCCGCACCGTAGAGAATCCATATTCCAAGACAGGTGGAATTGCCGTACTGAGAGGAAACCTGGCTCCGGACTCCTGTGTGGTGAAACGTTCCGCAGTGGTGCCGGAGATGCTGAAGCATGAGGGACCGGCCAGAGTATTTGACTGCGAGGAAGATGCCATTGCAGCCATCAAGGGCGGAAGAATTGTAGCCGGAGATGTGGTGGTTATCCGCTATGAAGGCCCCAAAGGCGGCCCCGGTATGAGAGAGATGCTGAATCCTACTTCCGCCATTGCAGGAATGGGACTGGGAGAGTCCGTGGCCCTGATTACCGACGGACGTTTCAGCGGCGCTTCCAGAGGAGCCTCCATCGGCCATGTATGTCCGGAAGCAGCGGCAGGAGGTCCCATCGGACTGGTGCAGGAGGGGGATATTATCTCCATTGATATCAATGCCAATTCCATCAATATGAAGGTTTCCGATGAGGAGCTGGCCAGGAGAAGAGAAAACTGGACGCCTAAAGTGAAAGAAGTATCCGGATATCTGAAGCGTTACCGCAGAGCGGTTACCTCGGCGGACAAGGGCGCCATCTTAGCAGACGAGTAAAGGAAAGAATAATGAGGAGAATGATGCACATATGCAGAAATTGACAGGAGCAGAGATTGTAGTAGAATGTTTGAAGGAGCAGGGCGTGGATACGGTGTTTGGTTATCCCGGCGGAGCGATCCTCAATATCTACGATGCACTATATAAGCATCAGGATGAGATCACCCACATTCTGACTTCCCATGAGCAGGGGGCAGCCCATGCCGCAGACGGATATGCCAGAGCTACCGGAAAAGTAGGCGTATGTCTGGCTACCTCCGGTCCGGGCGCAACCAATCTGGTGACAGGCATTGCCACCGCCTACATGGATTCCATCCCTGTGGTGGCCATTACCTGCAACGTAGGTGTCAGCCTGCTGGGAAAAGACAGCTTCCAGGAGATCGATATCGCCGGGGTCACCATGCCCATTACCAAGTATAATTTTATTGTAAAAGATATTACCAAACTGGCGGATGTCATAAGGCGTGCCTTTAAGATTGCCAAGTCAGGCCGCCCGGGCCCCGTCCTGGTGGACATTCCCAAAGATGTAACAGCCAATTTCTGTGAGTACGAATATCAGGCCCCTGAGGAGTTTGTACGTCAGGCGGACACCATCACGGAGGAGGATTTGGAAAAAGCCCTCCTGATGATCAAGAATTCCGAGAAGCCGTTTATCCTGGTAGGCGGCGGAGCCGTTCTGTCTGATGCGGCCGATGAGGTGAAGGCATTTGCCCACAAGATTCAGGCGCCGGTGGCAGACAGTCTTATGGGCAAGGGAGCTTTTGACGGAACCGATGAGCTGTATACCGGTATGGCTGGGATGCATGGAACCAAAACCTCCAATTTCGGAATCACCGAATGCGACCTGCTGTTGGTAATCGGGGCCAGATTCAGCGACAGGGTAGTGGGCAATGCTTCCAAATTTGCGAAGAACGCCAAGATTCTTCAGTTGGATATCGACCCGGCGGAGATCAATAAGAATGTCCGCACCCATGCAAGTATCATCGGGGATATCAAGATTATCTTAAGGAGATTAAATGCCCGCCTGGACCCGCAGAATCATGATGAGTGGATTGCCCATATTGAGCGTATGAAAGACATGTATCCTCTTCACTATAATAAAGATGTGCTGACAGGCCCGGCAGTGGTGGAGGCCATCTACGAGGTGACGGAGGGAGATGCTGTCATTGTTACCGAAGTAGGGCAGCATCAGATGTGGGCGGCGCAGTATTATAAGTTTAAGAGTCCCCATACCTTGCTGACCTCCGGAGGCCTGGGGACTATGGGATACGGCCTGGGAGCTGCCATCGGAGCCAAGATGGGCAGGAAGGATAAGAAGGTGTTTAACATTGCGGGAGACGGATGCTTCCGCATGAATATGAATGAGATAGCCACGGCAACCAGGTACAACATTCCTGTGATTCAGGTGGTTATCAACAACCATGTACTGGGCATGGTGCGTCAGTGGCAGACACTGTACTATGGGAAGAGATATTCGCATACCATATTAAATGATCATGTGGACTTTGTGAAGGTGGCAGAAGCCATGGGAGCCAAGGCATACCGGGTGACCAAGAGAGAAGAGTTGAAGCCTGTGCTTGAGGAAGCCATGGCTTTGGATATTCCGGTGGTTATTGACTGCCAGATCCACTGCGATGACAAGGTATTCCCCATGGTGTCGCCTGGAGCGGCTATCTCGGATGCATTTGACGATACGGATCTTAAAATTTAATTTAAATTATAAAAAGAAAGAGGGGACATAGTAATGAGTAGAGTGTACAATTTCTCAGCAGGTCCGGCAGTACTGCCGGAGGAAGTATTGAAGGAAGCCGCGGCAGAGATGCTGGATTATAATGGCACCGGAATGTCGGTGATGGAGATGTCACACAGGTCAAAGGCATTTGAAACCATCATAAACGACGCGGAAGCTGATATAAGAGAGCTGATGGGGATTCCGGACAACTATAAAGTGTTATTCTTGCAGGGCGGAGCCCATCTCCAGTTCTCCATGGTTCCCATGAACCTGATGAAGAACAAAGTGGCAGATTATATCATCACCGGACAGTGGGCCAAGAAGGCATTTAAGGAAGCGCAGAAATACGGCAAGGCCAATGCCATTGCTTCCAGCGAGGATAAGACCTTCAGCTATATTCCGGATTGTTCCGATCTTCCTATCTCAGAGGATGCGGACTACGTATATATCTGTGAGAACAATACCA
>CAYWRB010000057.1:0-1825 GCA_964460025.1 uncultured Hungatella sp. | reverse complement strand
TAAAACCCTTCCCAACACAAAGGGAAAAACTTTGGTAGCCGATGTGTCCTCCTGCTTTTTGTCAGAGCCTGTGGATGTGACCAAATACGGCATTATCTACGGCGGAGTTCAGAAGAACATAGGGCCGGCAGGCGTGGTTATCGTGATTATCAGGGAGGATTTGATTACGGAGGACGTGTTGCCGGGAACGCCTACCATGTGCCAGTACAAGACCCATGCGGATGCCAAGTCTCTGTATAATACGCCGCCGGCATATGGTATCTATATCTGCGGTAAGGTGTTTAAGTGGCTGAAAGCCAGAGGCGGGCTTGAGGCTATGAAGGAATATAACGAGAAGAAAGCTAAAATCCTCTATGACTTCCTGGATGAGAGCCAGCTGTTTAAAGGAACCGTGGTGAAGGAGGATCGCTCCCTCATGAACGCTCCATTTGTTACCGGAGATGCGGATCTGGATGCGAAATTTATCAAAGAGGCAGCGGCAGCAGGATTTGTGAACTTAAAAGGACATCGCAGCGTAGGCGGTATGAGAGCCAGCATTTACAATGCTATGCCAATAGAAGGCGTGGAGAAGCTGGTGGCATTTATGAAAGAGTTTGAGGAGGCAAACAAGGCATGAGAAAAATTCATTGTTTAAATGCAATTTCCAAATATGGAACAGATCTTTTGACGGCAGATTATGAGCTGACCGATGATTTAGGCCAGGCGGACGGCGTTCTGGTGAGAAGCGCAGCCATGCATGACATGGAATTCGGAGATTCTCTTCTGGCTATCGCACGTGCGGGAGCAGGCGTGAACAATATTCCGTTGGATCGCTGTGCGGAGAATGGAATTGTGGTGTTCAACACTCCGGGAGCCAATGCCAACGGTGTGAAAGAGCTGGTATTAGCCGGAATGCTGCTGGCGGCAAGAGACATTACAGGCGGAATCGCATGGTGCCAGGACAATAAGGAAGATGAAAATATTGCCAAGACGGTGGAGAAGGCGAAGAAAGCCTTTGCCGGATATGAGATCAAGGGCAAGAAGCTGGGAGTGATCGGTCTGGGAGCTATTGGCGCTGAGGTGGCAAATGCCGCTGCAGCTCTTGGAATGGAAGTTTATGGATACGATCCGTATATTTCCATCAATGCGGCTTGGGGGCTGTCCAGGGACGTGAAACATATTACCTCTGTGGACAGTATTTATCAGGAGTGCGATTACATCACGGTTCATGTGCCGCTGATGGATGCGACCAAGGGAATGATCGATGAAAAGGCTTTGGAGCAGATGAAGGACGGCGTTGTGGTGCTGAACTTCGCAAGGGATCGTCTGGTGGATGATGATGCCATGGCGGCAGCGCTGAAATCCGGGAAGGTACGAAGGTATGTGACGGATTTCCCGAATCCAAAGTCTGTGCATATGGAACATGTGATTGCGATTCCTCATTTGGGAGCTTCCACGGAAGAGTCTGAGGATAATTGTGCGAAGATGGCAGTGAAGGAGATGATGGATTATCTGGAGAATGGGAATATTCGCAATTCTGTCAATTATCCTAACTGTGATATGGGCGTATGCCGTACGGCAAGCCGTGTGGCGGTGTTCCATCTGAATATTCCTAATATGATCGGTCAGGTGACTGGGACGGTGGCTTCCGGTAATGTGAATATTTCTGATATGACTAATAAGAGCCGGGATAAGTTTGCTTATACGCTGCTTGATCTGGAGAGCAAGGCGGATGAGGCGACGGTGGAGAAGCTTAGGAAGATTGAGGGGGTTTTGAGGGTTCGGGTGATTAAATAAGTTTCTTGGTGTATGAGTTGGTGTGAGGTCCGCCCGGAGAGGGCGTTAT
>CAYWRB010000056.1:0-11209 GCA_964460025.1 uncultured Hungatella sp. | reverse complement strand
TCATAAGCCTTCTGGGCTACTTCATGAGCCAGGGCTGCTTCCTTGCAGGCTTTGGCAGCTTCCTCATGAGCTTTGGCAGCCTCTTCTCGAGCCAAACCGGCCTCTTCCCGGGCTTTGGCAGCCTCCTCACGAGCCAAACCGGCCTCTCTTCTCGCCAGACTGGTCTCTTCCTTCACCTCACGTACATCCTGGCTAAGTACATCCAGCTTCTCAAGAATCAATTTTTCGACTTCTGACATGACTTCCCCTTTCTTTTGCTTTCTGTGTTTACGGTTACGGTAAATACTTCTATTTATCTTTAGAAAGTCATCTCTTGTACTTCCATGGCCATGTTTTTCTGAAGTATGTAACAATGATAACATCCCTTCCATGGAAAGTCAAACGAAATCCTTAAATTTTGTATATTTTATTGCCCTATTCTACCGCCCAATACTCCAATACAAAGCCTGAGCCCAAACCGCCTTATTCTGCTGCCAGATGGCCTCATACTGACTCACAGGCAAAGGACAGCTGACACTTCCCACTTCAATCGTTATTCCCGGTACCGGATTATCTTTAGCCTGCATCCAGTCTTTAAATCCACCTTTTCCATCGCTTCCATCCAACCTATATCCGGTCACAGAAGAGATACTCTGGGCCAATGATAGAGAGGCATCCTTCACTTTGCTTATCTGAGTATCCCAATAGATAATATTTCCCATGGAATGATAGCTGATGGTTGCCGCCCATACATATTTATCCGCCATGGAAGCCAACGCCTGGCTTTCCGGTTCTGATAAGGGAGCGGTCCCCTTGTACCCTGCAAAGGAATTGGCCGTGGCCGTAGTTACGATTCCGTCCCAGTCTGCCGCAAAATTATGATTCAAATCCACTCCCATGGCATTGCTTTTCCACAGAGGAAGATACTGCTCTATGGGAAGGGCGGTTCTTCCTTCCGCCATATCTCTGGCATAGCAGTTTAAAACTGCCTGTTTCAAGAAATCTGACCGCAGCCCGGCAAGTCCAAACTGGGATAAGGTCACGCCATCCGGATTGCTCATAGGAATAAAATGCAGGGCTGTCTGCTGGAACATATCCCTTAACATAAAGCCGCCATACTGGCCCGTATCATAGTGATATAATGCTGTCTCCACCTGATTCATCATCAGGAGAGGCGTCATATACTCCCTGGCATGGATTGCTCCCTGAAGTAGAATATGCTTCGGCGCATTTACATTTCCCACAATGATTTCATAGATATCTCTTCCATCGTGAGAACGCCCTATTACATTGACATGAATTTTCTCTCCATAGCGTGCCTGCAGCTGTTGGATATCCCATACCATCTGATCATAGGAATATTTCTCCGCCACCTTGACTATGGGGTCCATGATGACGGCGTCCAGAAAATTGTTCTGGGAGATCTGGGGCGCACCCTGAACCGTACCGTCTCCATTCTCCTCACTTCCGGGACCCATCTGATTCTTCAACTGCAAGCTGTAATATCCCGGATCCATAGGATTCTGATTGCTTCCTGGTCCTGACATATTCTGGCCTGTACCAGGGCCTGTCACATTCTGACTGCTTCCGGCTCCTGACTGGTTCTGGCCCGGATCCGTCATGGTCTGGCCGCTTCCAGTTCCTGTCTGGCCCTGGCCCGGACCTGCCGCGGTCTGGTTATTTCCGGCGCCGGTCTCACCCTGGTCCGGAACCGCTTCCACCGGCATCTGGCCGTTTCCAGGACCGCCGCCCTGGTGAGCGCTGTCGTTCCCCTGGCCTCCCGGTCCTACCAGCTGCGCCGTCTGTCCTGTCACATCCGCTAAACTTACGGTCAGAGAAGCATTCCCCAGAAGCGCCGCCGCTGCCAATATACACACAATCTTTCTCATCTTTTGCCTCCAGTATAATGAACGTATTCCTTGGAATACCGTCTGATTCGCTGTCTTTTTACTCTACTCCACAATCAACCGGAAAGCAATAAATATTTTCTTACTATTTTTTTGTTTTTTATTTTCCAATTCATAGAACAACACGGTTATTAGTTTTCCTGAGGATTTTTTGAAATATCGCTTCCGAAATATTTTTCCGAAAGTTCAGCCAGTTTTCCTGACTCGCCGGCCTCCGCTATGGCTTCATTGATTGCATCCTTAAGCCGTTTTGACTCCTCTCCTTTTCGCAGGGGAATGGAAACCAAAGACGCCTCATCAGTCAAAGCCGCAATCTTTAAATCCCTGTCCGGGTGTGCCTTCATATAGTCATAATACGTCAGTTCTGCGTTCAGTGTGGCATCAATCCGTCCGGAAAGCAGAAGCTCAAAGGTCTGGTTTAAGTCATCCACACCTGTCACCGTGGCGCCGTAGCTTTCCGCCAGCTCTGCGTAGGTACTGGAGATGGTATTGGCTGTGTTCTTCCCATTCAAATCTTCAAAGGATGTTATCTCCTGGTTGCTTCCGTTTACTACGATTGCCGTGCGGATATAGGCATAAGGCTCCGTAAAATCATACTTCTCCCCACGCTCTTTTGTGATCTCCACCCCGTTTACCACAATGTCATACCGCCCTGCATCCAGTCCGGCAAAAAGACCGTCCCATTCACCTTCCACAAAGACAGCTTTCACGCCCAGTTTTTCCGCAATAAGATTGGCTACCTCCACATCATAGCCCACCAGCTGGTCCGACTCGTCGTGGTAGGTCCACGGAGACCAAGTTCCTTCCATGGCTACCACAATCTCTCCTTTCTGCTGAATCTGAGCAAGCTGATCCCCCGTTTCTTCTCCTGCTGCATCTGTCTCTGCCTTTTGACCGGCAGGTTCGCTGTCCTGCTCTCCCGCCGGCCCGGCTTGCGTCTCCGCCGCCTGACCCCTGGAACCGCTGTTATCTTTGGAGCAGCCGGACAATCCCATGATCCCTGCCGCTATCACTGCTGCTGTCATCATCCATAAACGTTTTCTCATTTCTTCATTCTCCTTTTTATCAAAAATTATTCACCTGTTACCATCTTTAAAAATGCTCTGGTTCTCTCTTCTCTGGGACTTCCAAAAAATTCCCCGGAGGTACCGGCTTCCACCACATTGCCCTGCTCCATAAAGATCACCTTGCTGGAGACATTCCTGGCAAAATTCATCTCATGGGTCACAACCAGCATCGTCATTCCCTCCTGGGCCAGGTTTCTCATAACCTCCAGCACCTCCCCGATCAGTTCCGGATCCAGAGCCGAAGTAGGCTCATCGAAAAAGATGATTTCCGGATCTGTGGCCAGGGCCCTGGCGATAGCCACTCTCTGCTGCTGCCCTCCTGACAACTGATGGGGATAATGATTGTATCGGTCGGACATGCCTACCTTGTCAAGAGCCCTTCTCCCGATTTCCTGAGCCTTCTTCTTCTCCATCTTCCGGGCCACGATAAGCCCTTCCGTCACATTTTCCAGAGCGGTCTTGTTTAAAAACAGATTAAAACTCTGAAACACAAAGGCTGTCTTCTTGCGTATACCGGCAATATCCTTCCTGGACATGCGGTTCATATGATAGGTCTCCCCGTCAAAGATCATGGTGCCCTCATCCGCAGTCTCCAAAAAATTAATGCATCTGAGAAGCGTGGTCTTACCGGAACCGCTGGGGCCTAAGATAGCCACCACATCTCCCTTGTCTACCTTTAAGTCTACCCCTTTTAAGACCTCCAGATCCCCAAAGCTTTTCCTGATCCCATTAATCTCCAGCATGTCTTACCTCCTGTGATATCCATAAAAATCCAGCTTTTTCTCCCCTACACGCTGCAGCTTGGTAAGCACCGTGGAAAACATCAGGTAGATAAGCCCAACCTCACAGTACAGCGCCAAAGGCTCATAGGTCCTGGCTACGATCCGCTGGGTCGCCATAAACATTTCCGCCACCGTAATATTGGCCGCAAGAGAAGTGTCCTTTACCATGGCGATCAAGGAATTGGACAGGGAGGGAAATGCCGTCCGCAGCGCCTGGGGAAGTATGATCCGCCGTATAATCTGCAGATAAGACATACCTACGCAGTATCCGGCCTCCATCTGTCCTTTTGGCACGGATTCCAAGGCCGCCCTGATGATCTCCGCACCATAAGCCCCTTCATTGATGGAAAATACGATAACCGCAGAGGGAAATGGTTCAAGAACGATTCCCACCTTAGGCAGTCCGTAGAACACAATAAACAGCTGAACCAAAAGGGGGGTCCCCCGAACCACCCATATGTAAAATCTGGCTATGTGCTTCAACACTTTCACATTGGCAAACTGTATTAAGGCCATAATTACGGCGATCACCATAGCCAGCGAAAAAGCGATCACCGTCAAGGGAATGGTAACCTTCAAGCCCGGAAGCAGGATCTTCCAGAAGGAATCCAGCAGAATGCCGTATAACCGTTCACTTATCATGATTTCGATCCGTTTCCTTTCTATTATAAATTTGTTACCGGCAGCTTCCTGTGTCCGTCTTGGAGTCAACGCCGCCTAAAATAACACTGTATAAAAACGGAACATGGCCGCCTTATTTCTGGCTGTCATGCTCCGCTGACCTTTTTATCACAACTGATCCCGTATCTTTTCAAGCTTTCATCTATTGCTGCTTTTCTTCTTTGCTCTCCTTATTCCCGGCTAAATCGGCTGGTTTCATACTCAAGTTAACTCTCCCCATCTTGTCAACCTCCATAACCTTCACCGTCACTTCGTCGCCGATGTTCACCACATCTTCCACCTTAGCCACTCGTTTGTCTGACAGCTTGGAAATGTGTACCATACCATCCTTGTTGGGAGCCAGCTCCACGAAAGCGCCGAAATTCATGATACGTACCACCTTGCCGGTGAAAATCTGTCCCGGCTCAATATCCGTGACAATGCTTTCTATGATGCGGATGGCTTTTCCGATCATCTCTCTGTCCGTGCCGCATACGGACACGCTGCCGTCATCCTCAATATCGATCTTGACGCCGGTCTCCTCGATGATCTTGTTGATCACCTTGCCCTGTTTTCCTACCACATCACCGATCTTCTGCGGATCGATGGTAATCTGCTCAATCTTCGGAGCATACTTGCCCACCTCTGGTCTTGGTTTCGAGATCACCGGCTTCATGCAGGTATCCATAATAAACATTCTTGCCTCACGGCACCTGGCAATGGCACCTTCCACAATCGGTCTGGTAAGACCGTGGATCTTGATATCCATCTGAATGGCCGTGATACCTTCCGTGGTGCCTGTCACTTTAAAGTCCATATCGCCAAAGAAGTCCTCTAAGCCCTGAATATCGGTCAGAAGTACGAAATCATCATCCGTGTCCCCTGTCACCAGGCCGCAGGAGATTCCTGCCACCATCTTCTTGATAGGCACGCCTGCTGCCATCAGAGACATACAGGAGGCACAGGTGGATGCCATGGATGTGGATCCATTGGACTCAAAAGTCTCTGATACCGTGCGGATGGCATATGGGAATTCTGCCTCGTTTGGCAGCACCGGAATCAAAGCCCTCTCAGCCAAAGCCCCATGTCCGATCTCACGTCTTCCCGGTCCTCTGGAGGGTTTCGTCTCGCCTACGGAGTAGGATGGGAAATTATAATGATGCATATAACGCTTGCTGACCTCATTCTCATCCAGACCGTCTAACCTCTGCTGCTCGGAAAGAGGAGCCAGGGTGCACACGTTACAGATCTGTGTCTGTCCCCGTGTAAACATTGCGGAACCATGGACTCTGGGGATCAGATCAATCTCTGCGGAAAGAGGACGAATCTGGGTGATCTCTCTGCCGTCCGGACGCTTGTGATCCTTTAAGATCATCTTACGGACTGTCTTTTTCTCATATTGATATACGGCCTCGCCCACCATGGCAAGCCACTCTTCGTTCTCTGCAAATGCCTCTTCCAGCTTCTCCGTGATCACACGGATATTCTCTTCCCTGGTCTGCTTGTCGTCGGTAAAGACCGCCTTCTCCATCTCTTCCTGGGGCACCAGTTTCCTGATCTCCTCAAACATCTCCTGGGGAACGGCACAGCTGGTATACTCATGCTTTGTCTTGCCTGTCTCCGCCACAATCTCATCAATAAACTTGATAATCGTCTGGTTCACATCATGGGCCATATAGATGGCCTCAATCATCTTGGCCTCCGGCACCTCGTTGGCTCCGGCCTCGATCATAATTACCTTTTCCCTGGTAGAAGCTACCGTAAGATTTAAATCACTGTTCTTCCACTGCTCCTGAGACGGGTTTACTATCATCTGTCCGTCTATCATTCCCACCTGGGTAGCGGCGCAGGGACCGTCAAAGGGGATGTCGGAAATACAGGTTGCAATGGAGGCTCCCAGCATTGCCACCAATTCCGGCCGGCACTCCGGATCCACGCTCATAACCATATTGTTCAGGGTTACGTCATTGCGATAGTCTTTGGGGAATAAAGGCCGCATTGGGCGGTCAATGACACGGGAGGTAAGAATAGCATTCTCCGACGCCTTCCCCTCTCTCTTGTTAAATCCTCCAGGTATTTTTCCCACTGCGTAGAGCTTCTCCTCATACTCGACACTTAAGGGGAAGAAATCAATTCCTTCCCTGGGTTTATCTGATGCCGTAGCGGTAGACAACACTACCGTATCTCCATAATGCATAAATGCAGCGCCGTTGGCCTGTTTTCCTACCCGGTCTATATCAACGGTCAAGGTCCTTCCGGCTAATTCCATAGAAAAACTTTTGTACATGGCAATTCTCCTTTTCTTTCTTACAATCTTACAGCAGAAGACGCCGAAACTACTGAAAAATGCACCGAATCTCATCTGCCAATCTGCCAGCGCACTGATTTTAATTCTAGCGATCTGCAAATCTGCCAATCTGCCGATGCACTTTTCAGCGGTCTCGGAGCAAATCTTCCGCTTGTCACGCTCCCGGCCGTTTCCTTGGAAACCGGGCAAATAAATCTCCAAACACACTCTGGGGTGGAGATAAATCTCCACCCCTCTCTTCATTACTTTCTGATTCCCAGCTTTTCAATCAACGCACGATAGCCTTCCAGATCTGTCTTCTTCAGATAATCCAGAAGCCCACGTCTCTGTCCGACCATCTTCAAAAGGCCGCGTCTGGAATGATGATCCTTCTGGTTCTTCTTCAGATGCTCTGTAAGCTCTGTGATTCTCTCCGTCAAAATGGCGATCTGAACCTCCGGTGAACCGGTGTCTCCAGGCTTTCTTCCATACTCTGCAATGATTGCTGCTTTCTTTTCCTTTGAAATCATGATGATTTCCTCCTTATATGATTCTGACCGAACACCAAGTAACCGGTTGGAGCATCCGGAAACCGAGCACCGGCGTAAATTTATACTCACTAAGTTTAGCATAGCATCGAAAAGCTGTCAAGGTATATCTTGGAGCCGAAACCGGCTTTCCTGTTCACTGATTGTAACAGTTCAGATACCCCTTGAACTGTTACCACTGATTTTCAACAACAGCCTTCTCCAGATAAGCCATCCCATACTCTTTGTCCCTCTCCAGTTGTTCCTTTAACTGTTCCAGAGAGTCAAACTTTCTCTCCGGCCGTTCAAAATTCAGCAGCTGGACCTCAATCTGCTTTCCATACAGCTCTTCTTTAAGACCGAACACAAAGGTCTCCACTCCCACCGGATTCTCCCCCATTATGGTAGGCTTCCTTCCAATGTTGGTGATTCCTCCATAATCATTTCCGTCCACCAGTATACGCGACACATAAACCCCGAAAGGCGGCAGATACTTTTCCGGCGGCGGTATCAGGTTGGCCGTGGGAAACCCTAAAACAGGCCCTCCCACATGGTTCCCGTGTACCACCACACCGTGAATCGCATAAGGTTCTCCCAAAAGCTCATTGGCCTTCTCCATATTTCCCCGGTCCAGCTCTTCCTTCACATAAGTACTGCTGATATCCCGATGCTGCCCCGTATCCTGCTCCTTCTCAATGATCTCCAGCCCGTATCCCCATGGATCCTTAAGCCTGCGAAGAAGCTGCGCATTCCCTTTCCTCTGATATCCGAATCCGCAGTCTGTCCCTGCCACAACCGCTTTGGCATTCATCTTTCCTAAAAGGATGACTTTCAAAAATTCCTCCGCATCCAAATGGGCCACTTCCAATGTAAAGGGGTATTCCACCAGATAATCAATCCCCATCTTTTCCATATGATTGCGGCGTTCCTGGTTGGTGGTGATCACTTTCTGAGGCGTCCCGGTTATGTAAGCCGCCGGGGCCATGTCAAAGGTAAAGACAGCCGTCTTATATCCGTATGTTTCTCTCCACCGCTTCATCGCTCCCAAAAGCTTCTGATGCCCTCTGTGCCTCCCATCAAATTTTCCGATGGTCACTACGGTAGGCTCCTGAATCTGAAAATTCGCATCACCGATAAAACACTTCACTTATCTTCACCTCCCTGCTTGCGGACTTACTGCTTATGAATCTTCATTTCGCAAACACTCCGCCTCACGGAACATCTTCCAAACCTTCAGCCTGTCTCCCTCAAGTCCGTAAATTCCGAGAAAATGTTTTCCGCTGTCGTATACCCGGCACTTCATCCCGACTTCCCGGGGCAATGCCTCTTTAGGCTCCACCATCCTCAGTTCAACAGGATTTCCGTTCCAGGCCAGCTTATCCCATTCTTCCTTCACATAAACCCCGGGATATTGGGAAAACATCTTCTCCACAGGAATCAGAATCTCCTCCAGACGACCCTCATCCCTTATCCTTTCCAACTGGGAAAGCCTTATACTGTCCTGGATTTCAAAGCGCCCTGTCCTTGTCCGCACCAGACTTTCCATACACCCGCCGCATCCCAGCTTCTGCCCTATATCGTGGCACAGCGTCCGTATATAAGTTCCCTTGGAACACCGTACTGTCATGGTAACCCTTGGCATCTCTATCTTCTCAATCTTTATGTCATAGATGGTAACCTGTCTTGCCTTCCTCTCAACTACCTTTCCCTGACGGGCCAGTTCATAGAGGCGCTTACCGTCAACCTTCAAAGCGGAATACATGGGAGGCACCTGCTCATACCCTCCGATGTAACCTGATACGGTTTTCTCTATCCATTCTGCTTCGCAGGTTACTTCCTTTCGGGCCAGAACGGTACCGCTGATATCCTGGGTATCTGTCTCCACCCCTAAAAGCATGACCGCCCTGTAGGTTTTCTCATGTTCCACCAGCATATCGCACAGCTTGGTGGCCTGCCCCAGACACACCGGCAGCACGCCTTCCGCGTCCGGGTCAAGGGTTCCCGTATGTCCGATCTTTTTTTGCTTTAAAATACCTCTCATTTTTGCCACCACATCATGAGAGGTATAGCCTTTTTCTTTATAAATATTAAGTACGCCGTTGAACATCCTATTCTCCTGGCTCAGCGCTTACAAGCTGTTTTTCAATATGCCCCGAAAGATTATTGATCACATCATGAAAGCTTCCTGACATGGTACATCCGGCTGCTCTTATATGGCCTCCGCCTCCAAAATATGAGGCAATCCTGCTGACATCCACTTTTTTGTTGGATCTCATACTGACTTTATACATATGAACCCCAACCTCATAGAGAAAAATCGCACATTCCACTCCTTCAATGATGCGCAGCTGATCCACGATCCCATCCAGATCACTTTTATCCACGCCATAAAACTCCATATCCTTTTTTCGGACCACTGTGAAGATACATTTCTTGTCCAGAAAGGATACGCTTTCAAAAAGAGCCCTCCCCAAAATCTGGGACTGTAAATATGTTTTTTTATAGAAGCTGTCATCAATAATGCCGGAAAAATCAATCCCTTTTTCCATCAGCTTCCCCGCAATCTCCATGGTCTCCCTGGAAGTATTGCTGTATCGGAACACTCCCGTATCGTGAATAATTCCCGTGTAGAGACATTCCGCCACAGCTTTACTGATGTTCTCTTCCGTCAGCAGGGTAAACAATACCTGACATGTGGAACTGGCATTGGCATCCACCACGTTCTCCACGCAATAGTTTCGGTTGGTCACGTGGTGGTCAATGCATATGCTTTCCTCTGCCCTGTCAAGGCAGGCCTTAAAGTCTCCCAGCCTTTCCGCATCGCTGCAGTCAAGACAGATGCACAGATCGATGTCCGTCTCTTCCGGCTGATTTCTGATCTGCTCAAAACCAGTCAGATAGGAGAACTTGGCCGCCGGCGGCTCCAGGCAGACCGTTACCTGTTTCTCATACTGTTCTTTAATATAATTATAGACGGCCAGGCAGGAGCCTATGCAGTCTCCATCCGGGTTTACATGGCCTAAGATCACAATGGATTTTGCCCGGCCAATCATATCTTCCAGTTTTGTCATACACCGTCTCCTTCTATTTGCTTCCACAACGATAATCAGTCTTTTATATCCTTTGTCACATCATCAATCAGTCTGGACATGGCTACGCCATACTCGATGGACTGATCCAGCACAAATTTAATCTCCGGTGTGTTCCTCAAGTTTACCCGTCTGGCCAGTTCTCTCCGTATATACCCCAGAGCACTGTTCAATCCTTCTTCCACTGCCTTACGGGCCTCCTCATCTCCCAAAACACTGATAAATGCCTTGCAGTATTTTAAGTCCGGTGACACCTCCACCGATACCACACTGGTCATGGCAGAGGAAAGCCTGGGATCTTTTACCTCCATGCGGATGATCTGGCTTAACTCCCTCTGCACTTCCATATTGATTCTTGTATTTTTAATACTGTTTTTACGCACTTTGTTTCCTTTCCCTTAAAGCTCTATCTTGGAACCTCCACCATGATATAAGCTTCTATTGTGTCATCTACCTCTACATCATTAAATTTCTCAAACACAAGACCGCACTCATATCCTGTGGCCACCTCTTTCACATCATCCTTGAAACGTCTGAGAGATGCAAGACCGCCTTCAAACAGCTGCTCGCCCTGACGGCTGATGCGGACAGAACAGCCTCTCTGGAATTTACCGTCCGTTACATAGGAACCGGCAATCACACCTACGCCGGATGCCTTAAACAGCTGGCGCACAATGGCATGGCCGATCACCTTCTCCTCAAATATAGGATCCAGCATACCCTTCATGGCTGCTTCCACATCTTCGATGGCCTGATAGATCACCTTGTACAGTCTGATATCTACTTTCTCCCGCTCCGCAATGGACTTGGCCGTAACATCGGGCCTGATATTAAATCCAATGATAATTGCATTGGAAGCAGAAGCCAGGGATACATCGGACTCATTGATGGCGCCTACGCCGCCATGGATC
>CAYWRB010000055.1:0-11253 GCA_964460025.1 uncultured Hungatella sp. | reverse complement strand
CGCATTTAGTATTTGATGATGCGAAAGACGAGATGATAAGATTAGAGGAACTTGAACAGGCCAAGAAAGAAGTTGAGCGAATGACAGAGAAGCCGAAGGAAGCCAACCAAAATATGTTCAGGGCAATATAATTACATAGAAGAAACACAGAATGAGATCCGACACTTTTGGGTGTGCCGGATTTCTTCTGTTATGGCATTATCAGATGGATAAATTCAGCATTCTATGGTATTATAACACTGGTGGATTTTAGGCTCTTGTTATTGGTTAAATGTGAACCTACCCCTAGGTTCATTTTATATAAAGAGGGTTCATGATCAAATGATACTGTGTTTTATAGGTAATTTACCAGGATAAAATCGTATACGAATGCAGCGGATACGTCTACGATTTGACAACGTTTGCAAGACACATCTTGCTATATTTTGCCTCATTTTGAAAAATCGGCAACGATAGTGGGTAATTGAAAATAAAGACAATCGCGCAAAATGCGGTAAAACAGGCCGTATCAGAGCGCTTCAGGAGGAATAGAAAAATGATTAAAGTACTTTTTATTTGCCACGGCAACATCTGCCGCAGCCCCATGGCTGAGTTTGTTTTAAAGGATATGGTAAAAAATTTTCAAAATTCACAAAAGCATTGGACTTCGCTTCCGGATTTTTATATTGCCTCTGCTGCTACCAGCACAGAAGAAATCGGGAATCCGGTCCATCATGGAACCAGAAATATTCTAAAGCGCTATGGCATTGACACCTCAGGCAAATACGCCAGACAGATGACAAGAGCGGATTACAGAGAGTATGATTATCTTATCGGCATGGATCAGTGGAATATTCGGAATATGCTTCGTATAACAGGCGGAGATCCGGATCATAAGATCTGCCGTCTGCTGGATTTTACGGACCATCCGAGAGATATTGACGACCCGTGGTACACAGGGGACTTTGAGACTACATATGCGGATGTGACAGAGGGATGCCGCAGATTATTAGATAACATAATAGAAAGCCGGAGGTAGAGATATGAGTCCTTTATCATTTGTAATTGTCGGTTCAGGCTTCCGCTCTTTGTTTTTTGCCAGAATCGCAAAGAGATATCCCCAGTTATTTCACCTAAACTACCTGTTATGCCGAACAGAAGAAAAAGCAGAACGCCTGGCAAGGGAGCAGGCGGTTCCAACGACCACTTCCTCTGAAGCCTGCAGGCAGTCAGCACCGGACTTTGTGGTAGTTGCGGTGGGCAGAGGGGATGTCTGTACGGTGGCGAAAGAATGGATTGAGAAAGGATTCCCTGTTCTTCTGGAGACACCGCCGGGAGAAACGGTGGAAGAACTGAAAGCGTTATGGGAATTAAGCGAGAAAAAAGGAGCGCGCATCCAGGTGGCGGAACAGTACCACCATTATCCGGTTATGGCTGCCGGAATACGGGCCGTAGAGCAGGGAAAACTGGGAGACCCCTATGCGGTAAGCCTGTCCGTAGCTCACGATTACCACGGAGCCAGCCTGATTCGGAAGATGCTGCACATGGGTTTTGAACCTATGACACTTCGGGGAAACCGCTATACATTTCCGGTCAGGCAGACGGATTCCCGCTATGGTCCGATTACGGACGGAAGCATCAAAGACCAGGACAGGGACCACGTGACCATAGAGTTTGCTTCCGGAAAAGTAGCATTTTATGATTTTTCCAGCATTCAGTACCGCTCCTTTATCCGCTCCAGACATGTGAATGTGCGGGGGAGAGACGGAGAGTGGAATGATACGGTTCTTCGCTATGTGAGGGAGGACAATCTTCCAACGGTGGAACATATGATGCCCTATTTGGATCCCAGATATCAGATTCTGGAGACAGACCAGATAAGAGAGATCTGCAGCCGCTGGAATCCGGTGCTTCAATTGGATGCGGTTCAGGATGAATATGCCATTGCAGCCATGATGTTTGATATGAGGGAATATCTGGAGGGTGGAAGGGAAATCTACCCGTTGGCGGACTCCCTGGAGGATGCGTATATATTCACATTAATCCAGCAGGCCGTGGCCCGTCATGGGGAGCCGGTGGTATCAGAGGAAATGCCATGGCATAAAGAGGTTCTTGCCCGGAAAGAAAAATAAGAACAAGCGATTTATGTCTGGTAAAAGTATCGGAAACAAGTCAATGAAAATAAGAGGACAGAGGAAATATTTATGGAGAAAAAACGGTTAGCGATTGTGGGATGCGGGCATTTGGGAAATATTGTGACCGATGCCTGCTGTAATGGGCTTCTGCCGGAATATGAACTGACAGGGGTTCTGGGAAGAAACCAGGAGCATGCGGCCGCTATGGCACAAAAAGGTCATTGTATTGCCTGCCGGAGTCTGGAAGAGCTTCTGGACACAAAACCGGACTATGTAGCGGAGATGGCTTCCGTCCAAATGGTAAAGGATATGGCGGAGACGGTTTTAAGCCATGGGGCGAATCTGATTGTTCTTTCTATCGGCGCATTTGCAGAACAGGAGTTTTACCAGAGAGTGCAGGAGACGGCCAGAAAACATGGGACGAAAGTGCATATTGCTTCAGGCGCTGTCGGCGGTTTTGATGTGCTGCGGACGATTTCCCTGATGGAAGCAGTGAACAAAAGGACGGTGCAGGCCAGCATGGTTACCGAAAAAGGGCCGGAATCTCTGGCACATTCCCCATTGTTTCAGGAACATTTACGGACAGATACGGAGAAGACAGAGGTGTTTTCAGGAAGCACGAAAGACGCCATTGCCATTCTTCCCACTCATGTAAATGTTTCTGTGGCAGCATCCCTGGCAACCTCCGGAACAGAACACCTGGATTTTCACATTTTCAGTGTTCCGGGCATGGCAGGGGACGACCATAAGATTACGGCAGAGGGAGAGGGCCTGAAAGCTGTTGTAGATGTGTACTCCCGTGTGTCCGATATTGCAGGCTGGAGTGTGGTTGCGTTGCTGCAGAACCTGGTTTCACCCATTATGTTTTAGAGTTTGTCCGAAAAGTTCAGAGTTCATTTTGTAGAAAGGGAGAATATAACATATGCCTCAGAAGGAGAAAAAGTTTAAGAAATTAGTGGCTATCGAGCCGGTCAGCCTGATTCCTGCGGCGGAGGAGGAATTAAAACAGTATGCGGACCAGGTTATTTTATTTGAGGATATTCCGGCAGATGATGAGGAAATCGTGAGACGGATCGGGGATGCGGACGGAGTCTTGGTCAGCTACACCTCGCAAATCCCCAGGACTGTGCTGGAGCAGTGCCCGCACATCCGTTATATCGGCATGTGCTGCAGTCTGTATTCCGAGGAAAGTGCCAATGTAGATATTGCCTGTGCAAGGGAACGGGGAATCCAGGTGTTGGGAATCCGGGATTACGGCGACCGGGGCGTGGTGGAGTATGTCCTGTATCAGCTGGTGCGGATTCTTCACGGATTTGATTATCCTATGTGGGAGAAAGAACCATTGGAACTGACCGGTTTGAAGGTGGGAATCATAGGTCTAGGCGTATCAGGGGGAATGATAGCAGATGCCCTTTTGATGATGGGCGCCAGGATTTCTTACTACAGCCGTACCAGAAAGCCGGAAAAAGAGAAGGCAGGGATGGAATACCGTCCGTTAAATGATTTGTTAAGAGAGAGCCAGGTTGTGATTACCTGTCTGAATAAAAATGTGATTCTTTTGAAGGAAGAGCAATTTGCATGCCTTGGAACCAAGAAAATTTTGATGAATACCTCCATTGGAACAGCATCAGATACGGATGCACTGAAGCGCTGGCTGAAATCGCCGGAAAATCTGTATTGCTGCGACACGGAGGCGGCAATCGGGGACCCTTCCGGAGAGCTGATAAAACAGGACAATGTAATCTGTATGAAAGTTTCCGTAGGCAGAACGAAACAGGCGTTTGCGCTGCTGAGCAAAAAAGTATTGGATAATATTCGGCTGCACTTGGCATAGACGTATACAGAATGAAAGGGAAAGAATCCATGATGATGAAAGAGATGGTTTTATATTATAATCCCAATCCCGGACCTGATGTGGCGAAACTAAAAGGGGTTTTGGTCCGCATGGGAATTCGTATTAAAAATGTGGGGCCGGAGCAGGTAAAACAGAAAGTGGGATACCTGGCCGGGATGCCGGGATTTGCGGAAACGGATTCTGTGGATAAGGAATCCATGGATAAGGAATCCGAGACTTCATTCATAACAGAGGAAATGCTGGTTATGAAAAACTTTAGCAGCCGTCGGATTGACGAGCTTCTGGCGAATCTGAGAAAGGCCGGGGTGCCGAAGATTGCTTTGAAGGCGGTGATCACGGAGCAGAACAGCCAATGGACGTTCTGCCAGCTATATGAGGAGCTAAGGGAAGAGCACAAGGCTATGACAAGGGAGAACTTAACCGTCCAAGAGAATCGCTGACAATAGAAAAGCCAATAAAAAAGCAGTATGGGAAACCGCAGGAAGAGAGGCTTGTGCCATGGCAAATCAATTTCCGGAGATACCGGACTCCTTTTGGAGCCTGTTTCGCTCCGGCAACCGACAAATATATATAGAAGCGCTTCTGCAGATAAATGAGGAATACCAGTACAGCAATTACTTTTTAAGCAAAGAAATCTGTATTCAGACCCTAAGCAGCCATTTTGCCAAAAAGAAGGTGATACTGGAGCAGGAAGAACTGGAAGATGATTTTGATATGCTGGAGCCGCTGGCTACCAGGATTTTAAACTGGCTTTTGCGTACCCAGTGGCTGAGAAAAGTGGATGATTACAATTCTATGACCTCCAATATTGTGATTCCTGATTATGCGGCGGTGTTCGTGGATGCCTTTGCCCATCTGGCAGGAGAGGATGAAGATGAGACCCAGGTCTATATCCAGAATGTTTACGGGATTCTTTTTGCTTTTAAGAATGACCCCCGTTCCAATATTTCACTGCTGAAAACGGCTCTTGTCAATACAAGACGTCTCAATAAGACATTGCAGGACATGCTCCACAATATGGACAAGTTTTTCGCCGGTTTATTGGAGCAGAATTTTTACGGAGATTTGCTGAAAGAGCACCTGGATGGATACGTCAATCAGATTGTGGAAAAGAAATATCATATCTTGAAGACTTCGGATAATTTCTATCATTATAAGACGGATATCAAACGGTGGCTGTCAGAGATGCGGCAGGATTTGCCCTGGCTTAAGCAGGTGTGTGAGAAGAACCGGAAGCTTCGGGGAGTGGATGTGCAGGAAGAGTATTTGGTTGAACAGCTGGAACTGATAGACAGAGGGTTTGACGATATTGAACACAGGATTATAAATATGGATAAGGAGCATACCAAGTATATCCGGGCTACGGTGACAAGGCTTAATTATCTGTTGAATCAGGAAGACAATATGAAAGGACTGGTTATTGATTTGCTGAACCATCTGTCAGAGACAAAGGAAGACAGCATAGAGGCGGATGTGGAGAAAATCGGAAA
The DNA here is from genome assembly GCA_964460025.1 of uncultured Hungatella sp. GTDB lineage: Bacteria > Bacillota > Clostridia > Lachnospirales > Lachnospiraceae > UBA3402. The sequence goes on along the minus strand of CAYWRB010000055.1, from coordinate 5,794 downwards.
TTTGATGAATTTGTCTCAGCTGACCGTGATTTCCGAGAAATCTCTTTATAAACGGAGAAAGTCCAGGCAGGATTTTACGGAGAGCCTGGAGCCGGAAGAAGAGCAGCGGGAATTGTCAGGGGATGAGATATTGAAGCTGAATAAGATTAAGAACCGCTACAGCCGAAAGCAGGTTGAAAGCTTTGTGTTGGAAAAAATGAAGGATGGGACTTTTAAGGTGGATGAAGGAACGGTGGACTCGGAGGAAGAGTTTGAGAAGCTGGTGCTGGCCTATGATTATTCTACCAGAAAAGGGAGTCCGTACAAAGTAAGAGAGCAGGATGCGAAGATGGTTGACAATGGAAAATATCGGTATCCGAGGATTGTGTTTGAGGAGAGAAAGTGAGAGATAGGAAAACAGCATGATTGACTATTTTGAGCGGCTTTCGGAGGAAGAGCAGCAGAGCGTGAAGGAATCGATTCAGATTCTGTACCGACAGACGTTTCTTCTGGAACGGAAGTATGACAGGAAGAGCAAACGATATCAGATTAACAGAGAATTTTATCAGTGTGATAAGTATTTGGAATTTATTAAGGCGTATTTTGCTATTATGGATATAGAAGTCGTGGAAAACAGTCAGATAGGGGTGATTTATATCCGGGGGGAGCAGGTGGTAGGTGAAAAGCTGCCGAAATTGGCTACCCTTTATATTCTTATTTTAAAGCTGCTTTATGATGAACAGATGGCTGCAGTGTCTACGTCAGTAAACGCGGTGGTGACTTTAGGTGAGATTCATGAGAAGCTGAATGTCTACCGGATTTTGAAGAAACAGCCATCGGTAACGGAGATTCGCCGCAGTCTGGCTCTTTTAAAAAGATATCAGCTTTTGGAGCCTTTGGATGTATTGGAGGAGCTTAACGGGCACAGCCGGATGGTAATTTATCCCACGGTCAATGTGGTGTTGATGGGAGACGATGTGAGGGAGCTTTTAAAGACCTTTAGCGAAGGAGATGCAGAAGATGACGAATCAGAGATTTAGTGCATTGTCCAGAATCTGTCTGAATAACTGGCACTACATAAGGCATAAGACTCTGTCTTTTCATCCGGAAATTAATTTTTTTACGGGGCATTCCGGCAGCGGAAAGTCTACGGTGATTGATGCCATGCAGATTGTCCTGTATGCCAATACGGACGGCAGAGGATTTTTTAATAAGGCGGCGGCAGACGATTCGGACCGGAGTCTGTTGGAATATCTTCGGGGAATGATTAATATTGGCGAGGATAATCATTTTTCTTATCTTAGAAATCAAAACTTCTCCAGCACCATTGTGCTGGAGTTTCAGAGAACGGACACAGGTGAATGCCAGTGTGTAGGGGTAGTATTTGATGTAGAGACAGCGGCCAACAATATATCGCGGCTGTTTTTCTGGCATAAAGGAGAGCTTCCGGAGAATCGTTATTGCGTGGATCATGACGGGAATCGGCGGGCTATGTCCACGGAAGAGATAAAGGTATGGCTGCTTCGGAGTTTTTCCAAGGAGGAGTGCTATTTTGGTACTCACAATGAAAGGTTCCGCAGGCAGCTGTATGATATCTATTTAGGCGGTCTCGATGCGGAAAAATTTCCTCTTCTGGTTAAGAGAGCCATTCCCTTCCGGATGAATATTAAGCTGGAAGAGTTTGTGAAGGAGTATATCTGCATGGAGCAGGATATCCATATGGAGGATATGCAGCTCAGTGTTATGGAATATGGGCGCATGCGCAGAAAGATTGAGGATACCTGCAGAGAGATCGAGCAGTTAAAGAGCATCTGCAGCCAGTATGAGACCGTGGAAGAGCTGGGAAGGCGGATACAGGCAGCGGACTATTATGCAAAGAAGCTGGACATCTTGCAGGACAGGCAGCTGGTGGCGGAGGGACAGGAAAAGATCCATACATTTGAGGAAAATTATAAGAGAACCCTTGAGGAGATGGAAGAGCGGGAAGCAGAACTTCAGGAAATGAATGATAAAAGTGAGGAGCTTCTGCAGAGGATTTCCATGACCGGATATGAGCAGCTGAGACAGCAGCTTGTGTCTCTCAACGCATTGGTGGAGCGTCTGACAGGCAGCAGGGCTCACTGGCAGCAGACAGCAGAGGGGCTTAAGGTCTGGGAGGAAGAAGATTGTGTCTCGAACCGTACTCTGTGGGATATTCAGGCTTTCGGGGACGGAAGCATCACAAAAGAGGGACTTGAGCGTCTGAAGAAGGATTTGGAAGACCTACGAAAGGATACTGCCCGGCAGCAGCAGGAAGCCCAGGCCGAGGTGAGGCAGCTTCGCAGGAGAAAGACTCAGGCCGAAAGTGAGCTGAATCAGTTGAAGCTTGGCAGCAAGGCATATCCAAAGGAACTGGAACAGGCCAGAACTTTGCTTCAGAACCGGCTGTACCAGAAGACAGGGAAAAGTGTGACGGTGGAGATTCTGGCGGACCTTCTGGACATCAGAGATGAGTCATGGCGGAATGCGGTGGAAGGTTATATGGGAAACCAGAAGCTGTCCCTATTGGTAGAACCGAAATACGCCAGGATGGCCTTGGAGATTTACGGTGAGCTGGACAAAGAAAAATATTTCCGAATATCCGTGCTGGACACGGAAAAGGTGATGGCAGAGAAACATGAGGTACTGGAGGGAGCCTTGGCCCAGGAGGTATGGGCATCCAGGGAATATGCCCAGGCATATATTCATTTTTTGTTGGGAAGAGTGATAAAATGTGACAGTGTAGAGGAACTGCGAAATTGCCGCATTGGCATTACCAGGGATTGTATTACATACCGCAGTTATCGGATTCAGCATATCAGCCCCATCTATTATACCAACTCCGCCTATATTGGAAAAAGCAGTCTCCGCCAGAGAATAAAACTTCTGGAGAAGGAACTGAGTTCTATCGAAGAGAAGCTGGAACCACAGATGGAGCTGATAAAGGAAGGTGAACGGATTCTGGCTCTGGAACATCTGGGGCAGTCTCTTTCCGTGTACGAAGAGTGGAAAAATGATATGGACACGGTCAGGGAAAAGGAGCGGGAACAAAGAAAGCTGCAGGAGAAGCTGGAGCAGATGAAGGCTAAGGATATTGAGCGGTGGGAGAGAGAACGGCAGGGCATACAGGAAGAGCAGGACAAAGGCAAGGAGGCTTTGAGGCAACAGCAGAGAAAGGCTATGGGGCTTGAGAGGGACATTGAGGCAGAGAAGAAACGTCTTCTGGAGTTAAATGAGACTTTGATTGAAAAGGAAAAGCAGCTGCCTGTCCGTGAGGACCTGGAAGCAGGACTTGCAGATGCCTTAAAGGGAAAGACCTGTTCTGCGGTCAGAAATAAGTGCCTGAAGGAGCTGGCCGATATGGAGGAACAGCAAAAAAAGGAGAAAAACCGCCTGGTAGATCTGCGCAGCAGTTACTTGAGAAATTGTCCCAACCGGAATTTTTCACCAACGGCAGAGGACAACAAAGAGTATCAGGAGCTTTTTGACAAATTGAATTTTGACCAGCTGGAGGAATATCGTGTCCGGGCAGCCAAGCAGGCTAAGACCGCCATAGAGCATTTTAAGGATGACTTTATGTACAAGATCCGCAGTGCCATCAAGGAGGCCATGCAGAGGAAGGATGAGCTGAATCATATGATTTCTCATCTTGATTTCGGAAAAGATAAGTACCAGTTTTATATCGGAAAAAATAAGGGAGCGGACGGAAGGTACTATGACATGTTTATGGACGAGGCCCTGGAGGTAAATCCGTCGGACTTAAATATCGGGTTCGACAATCAGCTGGACCTGTTTTCCGCAGAGCATGAAAATCATTACGGTGCCATGATAAACGAGTTGATTCATATGTTCATTCCGCCGGAAAATGCTACGGCAGAGGAGATGGAAGAGGCAAAAAGGAATATGGACAAATATTCCGATTACCGGACCTACCTTTCCTTTGATATGCAGCAGCTCATTCGGAATCAGGATGAGACCATTAAAATTGGGCTTAGCAGGATGATTAAGAAAAATTCCGGAGGGGAGGGACAAAATCCTCTTTACGTAGCCCTTTTAGCCAGCTTTGCCCAGGCATACAAGATTGATTCGAAGCCAGGACTTCAAAAGAATCCGTCCATCCGCTTGGTGGTGCTGGATGAGGCTTTTTCTAAAATGGATGCGGAGAAGGTGGCAAGCTGTATCCAGCTGATTCGCGGGCTGGGATTCCAGGCAATTATCAGTGCCACCAATGATAAAATTCAAAATTATCTGGAGACGGTGGACAAGATTTTTGTGTTTGCCAATCCGGAAAAGAAGGCTATCTCGATACAAGAATTCGAAAAAAAAGAATTCAATCATTTAAGAGAGGAGGAAGAGACCATATGGCGGCAGTGACATGGAAATGTCCTAACTGTGGAGGAGGTCTTACGTTTGACCCGGATTCCCAGAAATTTGAGTGTGAATATTGTCTATCCAGGTTTTCCAAAGAGGAACTGGAAAATATAACTCCGGATGCGGGGGAAGAGCAGGAGGACATGACTGCTGGGGAAGAAAAATCAGGAGCAGGCCCGGTTCTGTATATGTGTCCCAGCTGTGGGGCGGAGATTGTGACCGATGAAACTACGGCGGCCACACTATGTTTTTACTGCCATAATCCGGTGGTGTTAAAGGGGCAGCTGGATGGAGCTTATGAGCCGGATTTTGTGCTGCCTTTTGCCATCGAGAGGGAGAAGGCAAAGGAAATTTTTCTGGAGTGGTTGAAAAAGAAACGATTTGTCCCTGCTGATTTTTACTCCCCGGAGCAGATTGAGAAAATGGCAGGAGTTTATTTCCCTTATTGGCTGTACAGCTGCCAGGTAGACGGACAGATGGAGGCGGAGGCCACAAAGCTGCGGGTCTGGGAAACCGGGAATATGAGGTACACGGAGACACAGAAATATGATGTGTCCCGCCAGGGGCAGATGAAGGTGGAACATGTGACCCGCAATGCCTTAAAAAAGGCGGATAAGCAGCTGGTGGAGGGCGTAATGCCCTTTGATTTCAAGCAGATGAAGCAGTTTTCCATGGCCTATCTCTCCGGCTTTCTGGCTGAAAAACGGGATATGGAGCAGCAGGAGTTTAAGCAGGAAATCGAGACAGAGGTTCAGGAATTTGCGGCGGACAGTTTGAGAAGCAGTGTGGGACCCTATGATAATGTGAGTGTGAGAAGCCAGAGAGCGGAGATTCGAAATCCCTGTTGGGATTATGCGCTTCTTCCGGTGTGGACCCTGACCTACAAGGGGAAGAAGGATGGAAAAATCTATTACTTTGCATGTAATGGACAGACCGGGAAAGTCTGTGGAAAACTTCCGGTGGATTCCATGAAATTGTGGATATTCTTTTTGGAAATCTTTCTTCCTCTTCTGGCAGTGCTTTTGGTGGCGGGTTATCTGATCTGATGGCTGGTGAAATCGTGTAAGGTCCGCCCGAAGAGGGCATAATATTGTTCTCTCCCGGGCTATGTTATCTCGAAATTCTTATAATAAAAACAGGAATATTGTGACGTGGATGAAGAATTCAATCTTATAAAGATTTGAGATATATTTGATAGCGGCAGTTTTATGCATGCTTACGGCTATGACGGTTCTGGCTGAGGAGATGATGGAGTTAGACGGGAATTCCAGCCAGAGAGTCTATGATATGGCGGAGCTTCTTACTGAGGAGGAAGAAGAAAATTTTGAGGAAGTGATTGCCCGGCAAAGGAAGGAATTGGACTTTGATATCGTGGTCGTGACCATAGAACATGCAGGAGGAAAAACTTCCCAGGAATATGCGGATT